>NZ_LWHG01000029.1:300000-426323 GCF_001625445.1 Haladaptatus sp. R4
TTTCGCTCTACGCCGCGGGCGGGGATGCCCGTATCGTGACCCTCGACGCGTGGGAACTCGACGTTGCCGCCGCCTCGTCGGTGGATGTCGGGTCGACCGCCGAGGTGGGCGACGATTGAATCAGTAGCTGCCGTTATGGTTGCCGTCCTCGTCCTCACCGTCGCCTCCAGACCCGCGATAGCGAATGTGGTCGGGAGGGGTCGGCGACTCTTCTTCGAGCGGGATTTGTCCGTAGTCGAGTTCGCCCCAGATTCGGGTTCGGTCGCCCCCGACCTGTAATCGGAGCGTCGGCGCGTACGTCCCGCCGAAGCGGCGGAACTGCTCGGCCTCGGGGAGGAGCGCCACGTCGTCGAGCGAGAGGCCGTTGAGGTCGAAGTAGTTGAAAAAGGACGTGACGAGGATTTCGTCGCCGTGGGGGAAGGCCAACCACGAGTACGCCTGAAACGGGGCGTTTTCGGGATTCGCCACGACGAGACCGGTCTCGTTGAGGGGTTCGTACGGCCCGAAGACGGAGTCGGCGACGAAGCCGTAGAGCGCGTCGAAGCCGCTCAGCCCGGGCGCGAACGTGTGGAGATGACTCGGGGTGAAGAGGTAGTAGCGCCCGTTCCGGACGACGATGTGTGGCCGTTCGAGTTCCTGATTCACGCGTTCGGCGTCGAGGATCGGATCGAGCGGTTGCCAGTCGGTCGGGTCGCCCGTCTCCGAGCGTGCGATGCCGATACAGCCGTTGTACGTCCGTTCCGGGTCGGGGTCGTCTATCGGGGTGTTGGCCTCGAATAGGAGATACGACTCGCCCGTCGCGGGGTCCTCGAAGAACCACGGGTCGCGAAACGTGTAGATGGGACCGTTCTGGCGGTTCGACTGTTCCTGTGTCTGGTACCGTACCCCGTCCGGTTCGAAGAGAACCGACTGTTCCCACGGGCCGTCGATGGACAGTCCGCGTTCGTCCGTCGAAACGGTGCCGCCCGCTCCGACGCAGATCCGTTGTTCGTACGTGAGTTCCGGTTCGTCACGGTGACCAGCGGCGGTGTAGTAGGCGTACACGGTGCCGTCATCGTCCAGCAGGGCCGACCCCGCCCACTGTCGGGAGCCGAACGCCTCCCCCTCGGGGAAAATCGGTCCGCCGTAAGTCCACTCGCGCCCGTCCGTCGAGTAGAAGTACCGGATGCGCGCTTCGTCGTGCCGTTTTCCGGGGAGGAGCGACGACGAAGCGGAGAGCGAGAACGCGACTCGATAGCCGTCCACCTCGGCGAGCGAGCCGTCGCGCGAGCGGAGAAACCACGTATCCCAGAGGTGGAACTCCTCGGAGACCGCCCGTTCGGGCGGGTAGATGATCGGTGCCACGGTGTCGGGCGTACGACGAAGTCGGGACGCGTGATCACGCGTCCACTTTGACCGCCTGTACTCGTCCGGACGGGACATGAATATCCTCCCCTTCTTACTTCACCGACTAAAGCTTCCCTCCTCTTTCGGGTCGGAAGTCCGCTCGGTAGGGTCGTTTACCGCAGACGTGGGAGGGAAGTTACGTGTCCCCGTCGGAGGTTACGTGTCCCCGTCCGTATCGATGGCCTCCCGTATCTCCTCCCGAACGAGACGACGAAGGTCCGACTCGCTCCACGTCCCTTCGTCGTGTCGGAGCGCGGCGAGTTCCTCGTTCAGCGACGCGACCTCCGTGTGAAGCGTCTTCACTTGATTTCGGAGGCGGTCGGGACCGCGTTCGAACTGTTTGGGCGTCAACGTCGGCGTGTCGAGTTCGATATCGCGGGAGACCGGAATCGGAGTGAGGAGCCGTGATCTGGTCACCTGCTCCGCGCTATCGAGGTTCTTTCCGAAGTGACGGGCGAGGTGGTCCTGTGCGTAGTCGGGACCGTGAACCATCGCCACCGTCGACGGTTCGACGGCCCTGGCGAACTTCAACAAGCCGGATTGTGCGGCATGGGCGCTGAGGCCGTCCACCGTTTCGATCCATTCCGTCGGAACGGTCGCTCGGGTGGTCCGCTCGAACCCGTCGTCGGTCTCGACGCGCGTCCACGTCACGGAATCGGAACTCGGCCAGTCCGTCCCGAACGGCGTCGCGTCCGTCGTGATCGTTACTTCCTCCTCGCCTGCGTCGAGGTAGTTCTGGAGCGTCCGCCCGGTCGTTCCCTTCGACTGATAGCCGGTGAGGAACACCTTCGCGTCCTCGAACCGGGCCGCGAACTCGACGAGATACCGGGGGGAATGTCCGCCGGTCAGCATCCCGGAGGGCGCGATGACGACCGGGACGGTCCCTCCCGACAGCGGGTCCGTATCGGTGAGCAGCTCCCGTCGCTCCTCGTCGTTCCGCGGAAACCCGGCACCGTCCGGGAGGAAGGGGCGGTCCTGCCCGCTGTTTTTCGCGCGGTTGACGATGGATTCGTCCATGTAGGTGTCGTCCAGCACGTACTCGTGGTAGATTTCGGTCGCGTCCTGGGCCATCCCGTCCACGACGAGTTGTACCCGTGAGCCGATGTCGCCCGGATGCGACGTGAACCGCTCCTTGAACAGCAGTTGGAGGAGTTGTGCCCGGCCGACCGCGAACGTCGGGATGAGAACGGGTTGGCGGTTTTCGACGGCCTGCGCGACGGCGGCGAACAGCCCCGACCGCGCGTCGTGCATCGACGTGTGACTGTGCTGGCCTCCGTACGTGGACTCCGTCAGGAGAACGTCAGCGCCCGGCGGCGACTGGACGTCCGGCAGATGGGTCGCACGCCCGCCGATATCCCCCGAGAAGACGACTCGGTAGCCGCCCGTCTGGAGCATGAGCCACGCCGAACCGAGGAGGTGGCCCGCGTTCCCGTACTGGAAGACCAGCGGTTCCTCGTCGGGCGTCGGGGCGAACGGCTCGACGCGACCGCCGCCGTAGTCCACCGGTTCGAAGCGTTCGAAGACCGCATCGACGTGTTGCCGGTCGAACCGCTGTTCGGTGCCGGGGCGCTGTGTCTCGCGTCTGTGGATGTGGAGCGAATCTTCGAGGAGGAGCTTTGCGAGGGCGATGGTCGGCGGCGTGGCCAGAATCGGCGCGTCGTCGTCCAACAGCCCGTTCGCTTCGAGGACGGGGAGCCCTCCGCAGTGGTCGATGTGCGCGTGCGTGAGGAACACGGCATCCACTCCTTCGATAGACAGTCCTCGAAAGTCGGGGAACGTCTCGCCGGACCCTTGACGCAGACCACAATCGACGAGGTACGTCGCGTGTTCCGTATCGACTTGGTAGCAACTCCGTCCGACTTCGCGTGCGCCGCCGCGCGGCGTGACGACCAGCGGGGTGTTCCCGTCTGGAAGCGCGTCGAAGTGTTCGAGCGGGTCGAACTCCGGTCCCGCGTCGGCCGGGAGCCACGGCGTGTCAGTGTCAAATTCGGTCATTGTTTCGCGCTCGTACGCCGAGCGTCGTTCGAAGTAATCGACGCTCGGCACCAAGCAGTAAAAAAACGGGATGCCGCGATCATAAACCCGTTCATGGGATGCGCGGTCAATCCACGTCATTCAGATCGCGTTCCAGGTATTCCACGTCGTTCAGATCACGCTCCAGGTGGTGTCGAGTCGGTCTTCGAGGTCTCGATCTGTCGTTGCTGTTCGAGGAGCATGGAGAACAGTGCGGGAGTCTCCACGGGTTGGGGATGTTGGTGGGAGTGTTGGCGCCCGCTCGCGTCGACGTGTGCGCGTGCGAACTCGAAAAGTCGGTCGAACACCAACTGGTCGTCGCGCCGGAGACCGCGCCGATACGGCGTCCAGCGACTTTCCATCGCGCGGAGCAGGTCCCGGTACGTCGTAGTCGTTCGACTCATGGATTCACCTCGATTCCGTGAGCCACCTCGTAGCGCGTGGCGTCGATTCCATTTTCGAGGGGCGAAGCCGTCGATGCGTGCTGTGCTGTCATCACAATTACTCGATCACCCGCCGGAACCATAGGCAAGACCGGGTCGTTTCCGACGCTTCCGAAACTCGATATCAGCGCAGTCGATAGGTCCGCGCTCGGTTCTTCCCCTCGGCGACGACGAGCCGATAATGTTCCATCTTCGAGAGGTGGTTTCGAACCGTTCGGTTCGTCTTCGGGTTCTCGACGCGCTCCCGGTACGCATCGTACAGGTCGCCCGGCGCGAGTTCGCCGGTTTCGTCCAAAATGTCGTAGAGGGCGCGCTGATGGGAGTTGAGTTGGTCGATGGTTTTCTGCCGGACTTCGTGGCGTCCGTCCGGTATCGCTTCCCGGACGATATCGCCAGTGATGTGGTCGGCGTCGCCCTGCTCGGCGCGACGTGCCGCATTCCTGAGGATCCCGATCGCGATCCGTGCGTCGCCCGCTGCCGCGTCCGCGATCAGTTCGAGTTGGCGGTTTCCGATTGCGTCTTCCGAAAGTCCCCACTGGACGCGGGCACGGAGGATAGAGACGAGTTCGTCGAGGTGGTACTTCTCGAACGGAACGCGAACGCACGTCCGAAGCCGACTCGCCAAGCGACCGTCGAGGTGCGAAAACAGTTCGTCCTCGTGATTCGTGATGAGTACCATCGAAATCGTCGGCATTCGATACAGGTCGTAGAGAACGCTCTTGTCTTCGAGTTGGTCGACTTCGTCCAGGATGACGACGAACTGCGGCCCGTCGTACCGCTGGAGGCGGTCGAGGAGTTCGTCCTTCGGCGTCGAGCGACGGTGGATGTTGACGGTACGACCGATGCCTTCGAGGATGCGATAGAGCACCTGAAACCGCGTGTAGTCCTGCCAGCAGTTGACATACTGTCGGTTGATGTCGAGGACGTTCTCGCGCAACCGGTCGGTGGTGAACTTGGCGATACAGGTCTTTCCCGCACCCGACGGACCCAACAGGAGCGAGGTTTCGCCGTTCTGCCCGTCCATGATGGGTTTGAGCGTGTTGGATAACGTGTTGATTTCCTCGTTTCGATGCTCGACCTCTTCGGGAACGAACTGTGGTTGCAGGACGCGAGCATCGTGAATCATATGAAACTGTGTATTCCGCCCGTCATAATAAACGGAAGTGGGCGGTTTCCGATTCTTCCGAAAGCATCGGAACATCGTTCGTATCAGCGGTGTCCGGCACATCGTTCGTATCAGCGGTGTCCGGCACATCGTTCGTATCAGCGATGTCCGGAACATCGTCCGCGTCGGCAGTATCGACTATCAATCGGACCGTTCCTCACGATACGCCGCGACGATACGCTCGATACGTTCGGTATCCCAGTCCGGGTGTTGCTCCCGTAGGTAGTCGACCATCGCCGATTCGGACAACGATGGATTCGCATCGATCGACCGGTTCGGCGACATCGTCGTCGTTCGGGCGTCGGACGGGGAAATTCGAGCGACGAGCGAGTTCCATCGGCGAGTCGCACTCTCCGGTCGCTGCGCCCAGAGGAGAACGAAGGAGAGACACCCGCACCCGACGAACAGTTGCCACAGCGCGGATTCCCGAAGCGTCAAGACGGCGAGCGCGAGCGGCGGGAGCCGGGCCGTGTGTGAGTAATCGAGCAGGACAGTCCGATTCCCGTCGAGGATAGCACGGACGAACGCCCGGTTGTCCGACCGGTCGAGCATCGTGTTGATCATGATGCTGGAGTCGCTGACGACGAACACGCGTCCCTCGCCGACCCGTTCGACGGTTGCGACGAGCATCGAGGAAATCGTCTCGTCGTCGTCCAGTTTCCGGTTGCCGTTCGCGTCGAGATAGGCGTACTCGGACGTGCTGACGAGCACCGTCGCGTTTCCTGGGGTAACGACGGTACCGTGATTGAGCGAGAGCGCCGAGATGTTCGCCACGGGCGAGCGGTTCGACACGTTGTTCGCAACCGGTAACGCCGGGGAACGGTACTGTCGCTGGTCGTCGCGGACCGGGCGGCCGTCGAGGCGGGCGTCGGTTCCCAGCGCCGAGAGCAGTCGGTTCGTCTGTCCCCCGTAATCACCCGCGACGAGCAGCGTTCCGCCCTGTCGCACGAATCGTCGAAGGCGAGCGCGGTCGGTAGCCGAGTAGTTCTCGTCCGGCGAGAGGATGATTCCGACGGTGCCGTTGGGAGTCACACGCGAATAGGCGGCGGTATCGTGGGCAATTTGCGAGGTCGCACTCGTCTCCGATGCGACGCCGCGGAGGTCGCTCGTGCCGTCCCACGCGTGATTGTACGCGCCGAACGAGGCGGTCGACGTGGAAGCCGTGACGAACAGACCGACGACGACAACGAGGGCGAACGCACCGAGGACGCGCGTCGGCATCGGGTAATCGGACGGTCGTTTCACTTAGAATACCCCCGACGGAAGGACCGCCAAGACATGACGGGCGAGGATGACGACGAAGATGGCGAGTCCGACGAGGATGAACCACTTCAGCCGTCGTCGCCACGTCGGCGTTACGTTGAACGGTGCTGTAAATTCGATGATGACGAGCAATCCGATGAGCGAGAGGACGAAAAACAACTCCAACGAGAGGGCGTGCAGCACCGCCAACCCGAGGAGGGAGACGAGCATCCACGCGATTTGCCCGTGAACGAACCGTTGGCGGCGTCGAGTTGACATCTACTAATAACACAGGAAGCTGGCTTACCAAAGTATCGGTCGAACATAGTTCATCTTCGATAGATAGTGTAATTTATACGATCGTCGTGGACGTCGCCAGTCAACGCCACCGATGGTTATCGATGGTCGGCGATATCGCTCCCTCGGTCGCACCGCACCGAACGTTCGGTTGGAAGCCGAAGTTCCTAACACGGTCGTCGTGAAAGGGGAAAGCATGTGGCCATGGGGACACCTCGCCGTCGGCTATCTCCTGTATTCGTTCTGGTGCCGAACCGAGAACCGTTCACCGTCCGCAGTCGGGACGGTCGCGGTCGCGTTCGGCACGCAGTTTCCGGATTTGGTCGACAAACCGCTCGCGTGGACGTTTTCCGTACTCCCAACCGGACGGACGTTAACGCATTCCCTGTTGACAGCCACACTGCTCCTCGGACTGCTGTGGATCGGCGTTCGTCGATCCGAAAGGCGGATTCCGCTGGGTGCGTTCGCCATCGGCTACTTGAGTCACCTCGCGATGGATTCCGTGCATCCGTTTCTGCAAGGGAGGCTCGCGGACGTGAGCTTCCTGCTGTGGCCCGTCCTTTCTCCCCCGTCGTACGAGACGTCAAAGAGCTTCTCCGCTCACTTCGCGAACTTCGGCCTGACCCCGTTCGTCCTCCTTCAGTTCGCGCTCGCCGGAATCGCTCTCGGCGTCTGGATCGCCGACGGCTCTCCGGGAATTGCCGAACTGCACGACCTGTGGTCCGGAGTGACGCAGGACCATGTCGGAGAGCGGTGACGAACGTGAACCGGGAAAGGGGAAGCGCTGACCGGAATCAATGGGATTCAAGCAGATTGTTGGACAATCACGGGTATGGCGCTTCCAAACGGAGTGTACGATCTTCCGATAGATGTCTCGCTCGGCGACCGAGAGATGACGCTCACCCCGACGGCCGTCGAGACGCCGCGCGGTCTCCTCCTCCTCGACGTCGGGATGCCCGACGGTATCGACGACCTCGCAGGTGTGCTCGATGGCGAAGGACTGGACCTCGACGACACGTGGGCGGTCGTCCTCACGCATCAGGATATCGACCACGCTGGCTGCCTCGCGGCGGTCGTCGAACGAACCGACGCCGTCGTGTTCGCACACGAAGCGGACGCGCCGTACATCGAGGGCGAAAAAGAACTGCTGAAATCGAGCGAGGAACGCCCGATGGCGATCGATCCGACGTCGATCGATGTGCGTCTTACTGGTGGCGAGGCGTTCGCGACCGACGCCGGGCCGATGGAAATCATCCACACGCCCGGACACACGCCGGGGCACGTCTCCTGTTACTTCCCCGAAGAGGAGTTGTTGATCACGGCAGACGCGCTCAACGCGCCCGAGGGCGAACTCGTCGGCCCACGCGAAGGCGCAACCCCCGAGATGGAAACGGCGTGGGAGAGCGTCGAAACGATCGCGACCCACGACATCGACCACGCGGTCTGCTTCCACGGCGGCTACGTCGAGGACGGAACGGAGCGAATCGAGGCGCTGCTAGCGGATCGATAACCGCTTCGACGAGGGTTCTCTTCCGGTCCGGCCGTGATCGAACCCCCGTGCTCGACGCGATGGGTGAGGTCGGTGCTCACCGAAGCGTTCTGGAATACCTTCCCGACACCGGTGAAGAGTTCACTACGATGTGAGTTCAAGAATTAATTACACACAGAGGACAGGATACGATACGCACTGGTGCGCGAATACGCGACGTCGAACTGTTCCGCTACGAGACGCTGGACGAGCGGGATGTTCCACTCCTCTGCGTCGTAACCGGCTGCTTTGGGGGAGTCCCGTAGCAGCCGAAGGAGTTCGTCCCGGTCTTCCCCCCCGAGCTTCGGCGGCCGACCGGAACGAGGCTTGTCGCTGGCCGCGCTCCGAATGGGTTCCTCCTCGAATCGTTGCAGCCAGTTATAAACCGTCTTGCGGGAGAGGCCGTACCAGTCGGCCAACTCCGTCTGTGAGACGCCCTGTTTGTACGCGATTGCGACCATGATGCGTTTCGTGGTGGTGGCGTCGTCCGCGTCCTGCAGCGCCTCCCGAAGCGCAGCCGTCGAGACGTCCTCCAGTTGTGCCATCGTCCCGTACGACAGAAAGAGTGGGTAAATAATTTTGGCAATATGCTGTAAAGTCGAGGGATCACTGTACCATCTCGACCTTGCACACATCGGCTACCGCGATATCTATTACAAGAGTAGCTGTGTAATAGAACGATAATCGTGTAATTGCCGGCGATGACCGTCGTAGAAACGAGGCGGGGAGATTCGGTACTGTCTGCATCGGTTAGTTGGCCCTGTTCGTTTCCGCTCTGAAGAACACCACTCCTTAGTGACTCGCCCGAAACGATTCGAGGGCGGCTGCGATATCCCTTATATTCGTATCTTTTCCCCCGAAGGGTGGTCTTTGTATCGCAACATATGATTTATATACTACCAACAGCCGCAGTTGTCCGATTTCAATCGGCGGACTCGGTACCATTTGTCCCGGTAGCAACCCGATTTCCATCTCCGTGCCGAAAATCCAGATCGGCGAAATAGCAACCCGGTTCGTACCTCGGACAACCGAACGTCTCCGCGGTACGGAACGTCAGTAGCTCGACGGTGCCAAGGCGTCGATGGTCCGTTCGACCATTCCTTCGTCGGCGTTGCTCGGAATCGTCACTATCGGTCGCGTGATGCAGTCGATTTCGCTGACCGCTCGGAACTGCTCCCGGGCCCGTTCCGGCGTTCCCGCGACGCCGAGCGCCTTGACCATTTCGTCGGTGACGTTCGCGGCGGCGGCCTCGCGGTCACCGTTCCGCCACGCCTCGGCGACCGCCGTAGCGTCCGTCGGGAACCGCTGGGCGACCGCCTGCTCGTAGCCGCGACCGTTGCCGACGTAGTAGGCGACGTGACCCCGAATGGCGTCCTTGGCGGCAGCAACGTCGTCGCTGACGGCGGCGGGGACGTACGGTGCAACGTCGATGGCGTCGTCACGACCGGCCGCCTCGGCTTGATCGGCGATGTACGAGAACGCCTCATCGAGATCCGGAAACGGGATGTTGTGTGGAATCCAGCCGTCACAGAGCCGTGCGACGACCCGACGGTTCGCCCGCCCGAGCGCGGCGTGGTAGATGGGGACGTCGGCGTCCAGTGATGGGAAATCCCGAACGGTGAATATTTCCCCGTCGTATTCGACACGGCCGTCCTCCCCGAGGAATTTCGAGGTCAGTTCGATGGTTTCGTGCGCCCGCCGAACCGGATTGGGATCGTCCCATTTCATCCCGTGAAGGTCCTCGATGGCTTTCTTCGTCGACGTCCCGACGCCGAGTCGGAATCGACCGTCGGAGACTTCGTCGAGCGTCGCCGCGGTCATCGCCAGTACGGCGGGCGTCCGCGAGAAGACGTTGACGATCGCCGTTCCAAGCACGACGGTGTCGGTGTGGGCTGCGATGTCGGTGAGTTGGACGACCGAACTCGTTCCCCAGAGTTCGCCGAGCCAGAGGCCGTCGTAGCCGAGCGTCTCGGCACGGACGCTCAATTCGGTGTGATCGAGGGTAGTCACCTGGGGCAACAGTAGATCGGTTGGCATGGTCTATAGCACGTCGTGGCGGATGAAAAATCGGCAGGGTAGACTCGGCCAAATCGGTCAGCCCCCACCCCTCAAACCGAGTGAATGGCAGACAACGGGGGGACACCGGACACCGAGTGAATTCGGAAATACATGAACGAATGGGAAGAACGAGCACCCCCACCCCTCAAACCGAGTGAAATGGTTCGAAGGGGTACCCCCCTCGAATGACGTCAGACGTTTGGCTGACAAGCGGCGGACACCCCTCGAACCGAGTGAAAAACGACGGTGAACGGCACGGAGACAATGTGAAAACGGAGAGCGAGAACGGTTCTCTAGCGGCGTCTTTCCCGCTCCTCTTTCGCGTATATTATATATTTTACTATATAGGTAAACAACACAACTAGCTTACTCCCTAAACAACTAGAAGAAGTGTTCTAATAACGATTTACAATGAGACGATGTCATCACCGTCTGTCTTTTATATACTTCTCCCCGTGCAACCGTCATTCCCCTCCACCCCTCCGAACCCCATTTCACTCGGTATGAGGGGTGGGGGGCTATACGATTACGATCCCTGAAAACACGTTCTCGTTCCGGATAAACGAGGATTTCACACAATTCACTCGGTTCGAGGTCGGTAGTTTTATCTTTATGCCACTCGGTCACATAACGTAATGACCGACGCGGAGAAGGACGAGGGCTTGGACGGCGAATCGGACTCTCCCGACGCCGATAGGGAGGGTGACCTACGGGATTTCGGCGGCGAATCGGCGTCATCGAAGCGGTACGACCACGACAACGGCGACAACAGCAACGACGACAACGGCAACGACGACAGTCACGATGAGGACGACTACGGGTTCGACAATAACAACGTTCTCGACGCTCACGACGAGAACGACGCTCACAACGAGAACGACGACGCCGATAACGGATTCGACGAATCCAGCCGTCCCAATTCCACCAACGAAGACGACTTTGGCGACCCCTTCGCTGTCGGTGATATCTTCGCACGCGAGGAGCTATTACGAGTCGGCTACGTTCCGGACCGGGACCGAATCATCGGGCGTGACGACGAGATTCGAGCGGTCGGGAAAGCACTCGGCCCCGCCGTCCGTGGCGGACCCCCACGGAATCTGTTGTTGTACGGAAAAACTGGAACTGGGAAGTCGCTCGTCTCGAAACACATGGCTCGCGAGGCTCGGGACAGGGCACACCGCAACGACGTCAATCTCATCTATCAGTACATCGATTGCTCGAACGACGATACGGAAACCCGTGCCGCACGGGAACTCGCACTCGGGGTCCGTGATACGCTCGCGCCCGACTTCGATATCCCTCGCAAAGGGATCGGCGCCGCCGAGTACTTCCGTCACCTGTGGGATATGCTCGACGAACACGAGGTTCGCTCGCTCATCGTCATCCTCGACGAGGTGGACAAACTCGGTGGCGACGACGACATCCTCATGACGCTCTCCCGAGCGGAAGAGACGGGGAAGACGAACTCCTACGTCGGCATCATCGCCATCAGCAACAAGATTCAGTACCGTGAGACCATCGGCGAACGCGTCGATTCGTCGCTGCAGGACCGCGAATTCGTCTTTCATCCGTACGATGCGAACCAACTCCGCCACATCCTCGAAAATCGCCGCGACGCGTTCTACGAAGACGTGCTGTCCGAGGACGTGATCCCGAAGGTTGCCGCCCTCGCTGCGCGGGAACACGGCGACGCTCGGAAAGCGATCGACATCCTCCGCTATGCTGGCGCGATCGCCGAGGAGTCGGGCACGTCGGAAGTGCTGGGCGAGCATATCGACAGCGCGATGGAGCGCGCCGAGGCGGACCGGTTCGCCGAACTGGTGTCCGGAAGCACCCCGCACGTGAAACACATCCTCGTCGCGCTCGCATCGCTGACGATGAACCGCGAGGAAGAGGAGTTCGCCAAACAGGACATCTACTCCGCGTACAAGACCGTCTGTAAGAACGAGGGTTCCGCCCCGATTTCGTGGGATCGGGTCTCCCGACTGCTGAAAGAGCAGTCGTTCCTCGGCATCACGGAAAGCCGTCACACCGGCGGCGGCTACGAAAAAGGGAGCTATCGGGTGCACTCGCTGAACCGCGACCCCGCAATCGTGCTGAAGGCGCTGAACTCCGGCACGGACCCGATCTAAAGCGTCGGACGCGTAGCCCGTGCGACCGACGTACGAACGTTTCCGCCCGCGGGGACGGGGGACGAGAGACCGGATTTTTCAGCCGTGACTTCCTACGGGAGACGTATGCACTTCGATCAGCGAACCCAAGACGCCCTCCGTGAAACCGGTGGACTATCGACTTCCGAAATCGCGGCCGTCGCCGACACTATCGTCGAGACGACCCGAGAGGACGCCGACCGTCTGGAAGCGTTCTTCGACGGCGTCGATACGATTTACTCCGACATGGAACAGGCACACTCGGCCAGAGAATTTCCGGAACACGAGATACGATATCTGGACCTCTACACGCACGCCGACGCGATTCGTGGGTACCTCCGATTCGGCACGTGGGGGGTTCCCGTCGAAGGCGGTCGAATCCTCACCGAAAACTGCGTCGAACTGACGCTCGGAAAGCCGACGAACGCGCGGGTTCGGTTCGCGCTTGACCGCGACGACCTTTGAAATTCGACGGAACAGGCCTTCAAAACCCACAATAGAAAGAATAGGTGGGGTTGATAAAATAGGTGTGATACTCACAATAGGTACAATTTCAACAAGAGGTGCAATAGGTGGCTATCTAATATAGCTCTGATCTGCATCCGTCCCAAAAACGAGCCGAAGACGGATTTGGTTACGTGTTTTTTACGGTGCTCCGGCGAGGACGAACTTGGACTCGGTGTCGCCGTTGTGTATCTGGCGGGTCGCCTCCGGTGGTACCCGTAGCGCGTCGCCGCTTTCCATCGTCACGTCCTCGCCATCGATGGTCACGGTCGCTTTCCCGTCCAACAGGAGGTACACTTCCTCGTGCTCGCGGTCGACGTGAGCGTGCTCCTTTCCGGTCCACCCCGGCTCACATTCGAGGACAGTCATGCCGAACTTCTCGCAGCCGAGCGGGTCCCGGAGGAAGTGCATTCCGTCGCCCACCGATTCCACGTCTCGATAGTTGACTTTCGTGTGTGCCATCCCAAACCACTACTCCTTCCTCCAGCAAAGCTCTCCCGCCCGACGAAGAGCTACCAATCGTTGACGAACCGTTATCAGTACCGTAGCCACTGGGTACGGTGGAAGTGGTAAGGAAAGCGGGGTGCCCTCACAATCGGCACGGGTGCAATGCCGGTGATGGCGCCGGACAGGCGGTCCGTGCCGGGTTTGTGAGAGCGTATCTTTACCAAAGACCGGAACAGTAAAACGCGTTCCGGAAGCTAAAAATCTCATTGTAGTAATCCACATCCGCGTCTACTTTCGACCTATTCAGCGTCCCGTCGGCGATTAGCACGTGATGATGGGTAGTGATGAGTGGTGATGAGGCCGAATCAGAGGTCGTACAACCGTTCCGCGTTCCCCCGAAGAACGTTCCGAGCGACCGTCGCGGCGTACGCTTCGTTCACGAACCCGTCGGCGACTAGATTTTCGAGAACCGTCGCGAGCGCATCCCGCGTTCGTCGTTCGGCGAGGACGTATCGTTCGGGTACCGAGCAGGCGTCGCTACCGTACAGCACCTTCGTCGTCGGCACCAGTTCGAACGCCGATTCGATGACCCGCTCACAGCCGTGCTGCACGAACGGGATGGCGAGCGAGAGGTCGAGATAAACGTTGTCGAACGTCGATGCGACGTATCCGGATTCGCGGACGTAGGGGTAGCCCGCGTGCAGAAGGACGACTTTCGTCGACGGATGCTGGACGATGAAATCGGAGAGGTGCGTCGGATCGACCCGTCGCGGATGCGCATCCGAATCGCCGAATCCGGTGTGGAACTGTATCGGAACCGCCCGCTCCGCCGCAAGCGCACTCGCCCGGTGGACGAAATAGTCGAGCACCGTCGGATCCGAAATCCGTCCCGACCAGCCGTTTTTGACCGCCGAAAACGCCGTGCTGGCTTCGCTACGGTCCGGATTCCCGACCGCCAAGCCGCTTCGGTACGCGACGATGGTCTTCAATCCGACGTAATCGTCGGCGAGCGCGTCGTCTATCGCGTCCTCGAACGCACGCTCGACGCCCGCGAACGAGTCGTGTCGATCCAGTAGCTCCTCCAATACGGGTTCGATTCGCAGGAGCGGGTGGACCGCCGCGGTCGTGTACGTGCGGAAGTCGTCCGGCGACGTGTCGGGAAACCCGTCATCGACGAGGATTTTCTCGGTGTTCGTTCCGTCGATGAGGTCGCGGCTGTACGATTCGAGGTCGACGGCGGCACGTCGGGAGAGCAGTTCGTCTTCGGTCTTACCCTCGAACCGTTCATCCAAAAGGTCGAGAGCGGCCCGATAGTTGAGCGTCTGTCGGGCGTGTCTCGGCGAGAGGTCGCCCTCGGTGAAGTACCCCGCGAACGATTCCCGAACTGTCTCCGCGGACAGCGGTTCGACGGGGTGGGCGTGGTTGTCGACGAGCGCGATGCCCTCGATTTGCTCCCGGAGGTCCATGGGAACTCATCCACCCCGCGATACAAGGCCGTTGCCTCCGGAAACGCCACTGTCGTTGACGGCATCGGTAAACGCCACCGTCGCTGACGGCATCGGTGCTTCCACGCTCGACCGACTGCCCTCACGACTGGTAGAAACCATGACGTGTGTTGCCGTGGTAGAGTGTATGGATCATGCCCACCGAATCGGCGGTCATCGACATCTGTGCGGGTGATGACGTGGAACTCGTCCGACTGCTTTGGGTCGACAACGCGGGCGTCGAACGGGGGCGGGTCGTCAACGCGGCGAACGTCGAGGACGTTTTCGTCTCCGGCGCGAACATCGCGCAGGCCCAACAGGCGTTCACCGACCTCGATTACCCCACCGAGGATGCGCCGCTGGGACGCGTCGGGGAGGTCAGACTCGTCCCGGATCCCGACACCTTTCGAACCCTCCCGTACGCCGAACGCGCCGCGGCGATGATGTGTGACATCCATCGACTCGACCGGACGCCGTGGGAGATCGATCCCCGGTCACGGCTTCGCAGCTTTCTCGACGAATTCGAATATCGGTCGCGCGCCGCGTTCGAACCCGAGTGGTATCTCGTCCGGGAAACGGCGGCGGGAATCGAACCGTTCGACCGAAGCGGCTGTTACACGGCGGACGGGATTCAGAGCGCCCACGACGTCGTCCTCGAAATCGTCGACGATCTCGCGGCCCAGGGGATCGAGATGGCGACGTACTACCCCGAGTACAGCCCCGGTCAGCAGGAGATCGCTATCGAACCCGGCGACGGCCTCACCCCGGCGGACGACCACGCGTTCTACAAACAGACGGTGAAAGCGGTGGCGGAAAACCACGATACCAGAGCCACGTTCTCCCCGAAACCGTTTCCCGACCACGCGGGTAGCGGGTGCCATCTCCACCTCTCCCTCTGGAACGGGGAGGAAAAAACGTTCACGACCCGGACGACGAGTCGCCGTACGGGATTTCGGAGACGTGTAAGCGGTTCGTCGGTGGCGTGCTCGCCCACGCGAGGGCGCTCGTCGCGCTGACGGCACCCTCGGTCGTCTCGTACAAACGACTGCAACCGGGTTCGTGGGCGTCGGCGTACACGGCGTGGGGGCTCGACAATCGGGAAGCGATGGTGCGCATTCCGTCCGCACAGTGGGAGAACGCCGCGGCCACGACTCGTCTGGAACTGAAAGCCGCCGACAACACCGCGAACCCGTACCTCGCGCTCCTCGGCGTCCTGGCCGCGGGGCGGGACGGCATCGAGCGCGGCCTCGACCCGGGAGAACCGCTCGACGTCGATCCGGGGAGCCTCTCCGAATCGGAGCGGGAACGTCGCGGTATCGAACGGCTCCCGCAGTCGCTCGGCGAGGCCATCGACGAACTCGAAGCCGACACAGTCCTTTCGGACGCGATGGGCGACGACCTCCATCGGACGTACGTCGCGGTGA
The DNA here is from genome assembly GCF_001625445.1 of Haladaptatus sp. R4. Classification (NCBI taxonomy): domain Archaea; kingdom Methanobacteriati; phylum Methanobacteriota; class Halobacteria; order Halobacteriales; family Haladaptataceae; genus Haladaptatus; species Haladaptatus sp. R4. The sequence continues at coordinate 316,142 of NZ_LWHG01000029.1, forward strand.
AGCGCGCGACGTGGACCGATGCGGCGACCGCGGTCACCGATTGGGACGTGGAAACCTACACGCGGCTCTACTGAACGTCAATCCCTATCGTTTCCCGCCAGGAACGACCGGCCTCATGCGACCAGTTCGTCGATGATGGCGTTCGCGCTCGCGAGATTGGTCGCGAGGGGAACGTCATGAACGTCGCACACTCGCAGGAGTGCGTTGATGTCCGGCTCGTGCGGCTGTGCGGTCAACGGATCCCGGAGGAATATCACGGCGTGACAGTTTCCGGCGGCGACCGCGGCTCCGATCATCATGTCCCCGCCGAGCGGTCCGGACTCCTTCGGTTCGACGACGAGGTCGGTTTCCTCGTTGATTCGTTGGCCGGTCGTCCCGGTCGAGATGCAGTCGGCGGTCGAAAGCTGGTCGATGTTCCGCCGGACGAACTCCACCATCTCCGGTTTCTTCTCGTCGTGTGCGATGAGCGCAATCTGCATGTGAGCCGGTACAACCGGGAGCATCTTCAAGCTACGTCGTCACCCGACCGGAAAGCGACGACGAAGATGAAAACGAACACGTCGCCGAGACGTGTCTCCATCGTGTCTACAAAGCTTATATTCTCTCGACACAATAGTTATCGTATGGCTGGACGATTTCGACGCGGACTTTCCATCGTTGACGACAGTGTCGACGTCTTCCGGGACAATCCCTCCCTCGCGATCCTTCCGCTCCTGAGCCTTCTTTCGGTCGGGAGCGCGTTCGCCGCCGTGGCCGGGGTGTTGCTCTACTACGGCGTCCTCGGCGACGTGCTCGGAAGCGACTTCCTTCAGTACGTGGGCGTGTTCGTCGGGTTGGCCGTCTCGTCGAGCGTCGGCGTGTTCTTCAACGCCGCCGTCGTCCACTGTGCGGCGAAATACTTCGACGGCGAGGAAACGTCCGCCCGCGAAGGGCTCGCCGCCGCGTGGCGAGTTCGACGGCGGATCGCCCTGTGGTCGGTGGCCGCGGCGACGCTCGGGACCGTGCTGTACATCATCGACGACAAGCTCGGCCCCCTCGGGAGCCTCGCACGATTGCTCTTCGACCTCGCGTGGTCGTTGCTGACGTTCTTCGTCGTCCCCGTCATCGTGCTCGAAGACACGGACGCCCTTCGTCCGATGTTACGCCAAAGTGGGGCCGCGTTCCGCGACACGTGGGGCGAGAGCGTCAGCGCGTCGCTGGGCGTTTCGCTCGTGTTCCTTCCGGTCGCACTGGTCGGACTCGTCTGTCTCGGCTGGGCGTATTTCGTCGCCGCCGGACTCGTGGCGTACGCCCTCGGAACCGTCGGCTTCGTGTTGCTCGTCGCTTCGATGGTCATCTCACAGGTCGTCGGCATGATCGCACGAACCGCCCTCTATCAGTACGCCACGGACGGAGAGGAGGTCGGGCCGTTCGACGGTCGAAAACCGGATAGCGTCTTCCCCTCGAAGTAACCACCCAACTCCCATCGACATCGCTAACGCGATTATAACCGGCTAATCGAGGGAAAAATCGTCGATACGGTTCGCTGTTTTTCGATGAGGCTGTTTTTCGATGAGACAGTTAGTCGTCGATGCGCGCTTCCGTTCCCGCGAGGTCCTCGATGACCTGCATCACGCCGGAGTTGTCGTCACGGCCGCGTCCCGTGGTCTCCATCGATTTGTACAGTTCGTGTGCGACCGACGTCTGTGGGAGCGGGACGCCGAACTCCTCACCGGCGTCGGTTGCGATTCGGAGGTCTTTGTACTGATACGAGGCGAAAAAGCCGGGATCGAAGTCCCCCTCGATCATTTGTGGCGCGCGGTTGTCGAGCGTCCAACACCCCGCGGCACCGCCGCTGATCGCGTCGATCACGGCTTCGAGATCCGCACCCGCTTTTTCCGCGAAGACGAGGGCTTCGCTGACGCCGACCATCTGTGCCGAGACGACGATCTGATTGCACGCCTTCGTCGTCTGACCCGCGCCGTTCGGCCCGCAGTGGGTAACCGTCTCGCCCATGACTTCGAAGAGGTCCATCTGCTCGTCGAACACCGCCTCGTCGCCGCCCGCCATGATGGAGAGCGTTCCTCTACGCGCCGATTTCGCCGCCGCTGATCGGCGCGTCGAGCATGCTCGCGCCCTTCTCGGCGATGTCCGCGGCGAGTTCTTCGGTCGTCGTCGGCGAAATCGTGGACATGTCGATGACCGTCATGCCCTCGCTCACACCCGCGAGGATTCCGTCGTCGCTCCGGACGATTTTCTCGACGACCGCCGAATCCGGCAGACACGTGATGACGACGTCGACCCGCTCCGCGACATCGCGCGGGGAATCGCCCGCCGCACCGCCGTACTCGACGAGTTCGTCAACCGGTTCCTGTGAGCGATTGTACCCGACGACGTCGTATCCCGCGTCGATGAGGTTCTTCGCCATTGGTTTCCCCATGATTCCGAGTCCGATGAAGCCGATATTCTTCCCTGTCATCGTTTGTTGGTTCGTGTGCGACAGCAAAATTATGGGGGTAACGGCGAGGCGGATGGGTTCGGGTTTCGAACCCGTGGTGATTTCCGGTACTGCGTCCAGTCGTCGGGTCAGTCGTCGCTGGTAACGGACCGATTCGGCGACTGACTCGATGCCGGTTTCGGGGAGATGTCCTTGCGCCGAGCGTCCAAACCGGAGAACGCGTACACCAGTGCGATCAGCGTCACGAGGCCGATGGGGAGCAGAACGAGCGGGCCGACGTTCGTGAGTCCGTACAGCAGGTATAGGAACGCCGTCGCCGTGAGGACGGTGAACGCGTAGTACATCTGCGTTCGAACGTGATCGATGTGATCCGATCCGGCGAACGTCGATGCGAGGACGGTCGTGTCCGAGATGGGCGAGCAGTTGTCCCCGAAGATGGCTCCGCTAAACATCGCGCCGACCGAGACGGCGATGAATCCGGGGGAATGGCCACCGATATTCCACGCCAGCGGAATCACGATGGGAGTCATGATGGACATCGTCCCCCACGAGGTGCCGATGGCGAGGGAGATGACGGCGGAGATGAGGAAGATGACGACGGGGAGCACCGTCGGCGAAACCGTTCCCGATGCGTACTGCGTGACGTACTGGCCGGTCCCGAGCGCCGACGCCACCGATCCGATGGACCACGCCAACACGAGGATACTGACCGCCGGAAGCATCGTTCCGAACCCGTCGAGGATGGTGTCCATCGTCTGGTCGAGCGTCATGATTCCCTCCCCGAGCGCCAGCGCGATGGCCGTGGCGACCATGGCGAACGACCCCCAGACGAGTGCGGTGGCGATGTTCGTGTTGTTGACCATCTCTATCGTCGACCGACCGGGACTGTATCCCATCATCACCGCGCCACCGACGAGACGGCGACGAGCGCGAAGACGGGAAGGACGAACGTCCGAAGGGGAGCATCGTCGTCCAGCGGTTTGCCCAGATCATCCTTGATGTTCTGAAGCGGGTTCGCGTCGTCGCGGATGACGTTGCCGGTCCGCTGTGCGCGGTTTTCGGCGTCCAGCATCTCGCCGAAATCCCGGCCGCTGATGACGATGATGCCGACCATCGCCAGCGCCAGTATGGAGTACATGTTGTACGGAACGCTGTGGAGAAACGTCGCGGTCGCGGTGGGGGTCTGTTCGGCGATTCCGAGCTTTTTGTACTGATCCGCTATCAATCCTATTTCGAACGCGACCCAACTGGAGATGCCGATGGTCGCCATCGGCGCGGCCGTCGAATCGAGGATGTAGGCTAACTTCTCGCGCGACATTCGCTTCTCGTCGGCGATGCTCTTCAGCGAACTGCCGACGATGGCGTTGTTGGCGTAGTCGTCGAAGTTCCAGATGAGGCCGAGCAGCCACCCCACGACCCCGACCTTTCGATGGGAGTCGATCCGCCTCGTGGCGAACCGCGTTATCGCCATCGCGCCACCTAACCGCCAGATGAGCGCGATTCCGGCCCCTAAAAGCATAGTAAAGACGAGAATCTTCGCGTTGAACGTGCTGTTCCCGATGGAGTTGATTATCCAATCGAACGTCTTCGCGATGCCGACGTTTCCGCTGTAGATGATGCCGCCCGTCCAGACGCCGATGAAGAGCGACAGCATCGCCCGGCGCGTGATAACGGCGAGCACGATGGCCAAAACGGGTGGTACCAGTGATAACGCTCCGAAATCCGATGGCATGCTATGCTCCTTCACACCACGGGTTAATAGTGGTTTTTGCCGATGTTGATAAACCGGCCGGTTCTCTGAATTTTATGTCGAGCGGGAACTCGCAGTGGTAACGACGGGATACCTTTCATTATCCATCCATCAATATCATCGATTATCCACCGACTATTCACCTTCCACCATCCATCATCCATCCACCGACTATCCTCCGACCACCCGGTTATATCGTCCGGGAATACGAACGTCGAGGCATGACCGTCACGGCCATGCTCGTTGTCGCACCGCTCGACGATTTGAACGCCGATTTCGACGCGGAAATCGCGAACGCGATAGACGCACTGGAGGAGTTCGACGTTCAGTACGAGACACATCCGATGGAGACGACGATTCAAGCCGACGAACTCTCGGAAGTGTTCGCCGCCGCACAGGCGGCCACCGAGGCGGTCGATGCGTCACGGACACTGACGACGCTCAAAATCGACCACTTCCGCGAGGAGACGCTCGACGTGAGCGAGAAAGTCGAGCGCGTCGAACGCCACCTCGGACGCTCGGCACGAAATTCGGACGACGATGCGGAATAGTACCGCGGATAAAACGTGAACGATCGGTGGAATCGGTACACCGTGTTCGAGGCAGGTGCCGTATTCCCTGCCGGTAGCCCCCCTACGACTATTTCTCGCAGTAGCACGGGAGCGATTCGAGACCGTACAGGCCGCTCAACGGTTGCAAGTCCGTCAAATCGGCTTCGACCGTTTCGAATCGGTCGAGAAGCGCTTCGAGCGCGATGTCCGCCTCCAGTCGAGCGAGCGGCGCGCCCAGACAGTAGTGAACCCCTTTTCCGAACGCGATGTGCCGATTCGGCCGTCGCTCCGGGCGGAACTCCTCGGGGTCATCGAACAGTTCCGGGTCGCGGTTCGCGGCACCTAACCATCCCGTGACGACGTCTCCGGCCTGAATCTGTTGTCCGTTCAGTTCCACGTCCTTCAGGGCGATTCGGTCCAGCGATTGGATCGGCGACCGATAGCGGAGTACTTCCTCTATCACCTTCTTGCAGTCTATCTCCCCCGTTCGGACCGCATCCATCATCCCTTCCTCTTCCAAACACCAGATGGCGTTCGTGAGGAGGTTCGTCGTCGTGATGTTGCCCGCGAGAAGCAACAACATGCAGAACCCGACCCGTTCTTTCTGGGTCAGTTCCTCTGTCGTCGCTGCGAGGGTGATGAGGTCGTCACCGTCGCCCCCTCGGCGCTCCTCCAGCAACTCCGCGAAATACCGACCCATCTCTTCCTGTGCCTGCCGACGCTCCCGTCTGATTCGGTCGATGTCGGTGCCGTCCGTGGAACGTGCGACGAGCGCATCCGACCACTCCTTGAACTGGTCGCGTCGGTCGGACGGGATGCCGAGCAGTTCGGCGATGACGATGACGGGCAGGGGGACGGCGAAGCTATCGACGAAATCGAATCGGTCGTCGCCCTCGATGTCGTCCAGCAACTCCTCGGTCAGTTCCTCTATTCGCGGTCGATACTCCCGCAACGTTCCCGGCTGAAATCGTTCGCTGACGAACCCTCGCAGTCGCTCGTGTTCGGGCGGGTCCACGCTGATCATCGTCTGTAGTATCGACCAGCCCTCGTCGAGGCGCGCGCGGGGTCGTCCGCGAGCACACCTCGATCCGAGGTAAACGTCTCGTGGTCGCCGAGTATGCGGTCGATCTCTTCGTATCGGAAGAGGTCCCACCGCCGTCGCTCTTCGTTGAAGTGAACGGGGGAGTCGCGTCGCATTTCGGCGTACCATTCGAACGGTTCCAGCTGTCCCTCTCGACCGCGAATCGCTTTCGGAAGCGTTCCCTTTCCTACGGGCGAATCTGATGACGACACAAATTTACTGAACGTTCGGTAAATTATAGACCTTTTGGTGACTCCTCCACCGAGGGCTTCGCTTTTCACCCCTGTATCAGTTCGTTGTTGATGTACGACAACAACGAGACGCGAACTGCCGCGACCGCGGCGCTCCGGTCGGTCGTCGCCCGGTTGTACGTCGCTCCGCTCGTCGTGGCGAAGATGTGCTCCGCAACGCGTCTGGAATCGACGTTTCGAAACACGCCTTCGTCGATTCCCCTATCGATTATCCGCTCCATCCGTTTCACGATCAGGCCGTCTATCTCCGTGAACTGCTCGCGGAATTTGTCGTTCATGACCGCCTGTGAGCGAAGCTCCACCATCACGGCCCGATGTTGACTCTCTTCGTCACTCAGTTGGAGGGGGAGAAGCGCTTCTACGAGTTGTTCGAGCTCTCGATTGGGGGCTTCGTCGTCGGTATCGATATTGGCTTCGAGTCGATCGATCGTGAATTCGAGAAAGGACTGCAACAGGTCCTCCTTGGAGTCGTAGTGGTAGTACAACGAGGCCTTCGATTGGTTCAGTTCATCGGCGATTCGGGAAATCGAGAGCTGTGCATACCCGTGCTGGAGTAACGCCCTCCGTGTCGCCTCCATGATCTGTTCTTCGGACTCGCTCCATCTGTTTCCGATCGTATCTTCGGACATTGTCGTGTTCACGTTGCTGTCGGTGCGGGGTGATTCGGAACCGGGATTTTCACGCGGAAAGCGACGGTTGGCCACCGGCCGGGTCTCGTACGGACGTCCCCGCACCGTCTCTCCCGTATGGATGCATATCGATGTCGTCGTCGGATAAACTGCCACGATACACTCCGAACAGCCCACGTCTCGCGGAACGGTGGGCTGCCGGAGTTCACTGTTTCCCTATCCGCCGAATGGGTAGTTGGTAGCAAAAACGTTTCGCTGAACTGATACTGATACGGGGGTCTTCCCTGATTTCGAGGCTGCTGGAAGGACCATCGGCCACCAAAAGGACTTTTACTGAACGGTCGTTAAGCAACTTATGGCGAATCAGAACCCCGAACTCGACAGGCGACTTCCGAAAGGGCTCGAACCGTCCGAGCGACGGATGGACCCGTTCCCGTGGTACGAGACGATGCGTCGCACCGAACCCGTTCGGTACGACGAAGCGCGCGAGCGGTGGGACATATTCGGCTACGACGACGTCAAACGCGTGCTCTCGGACTACGAAACCTTCTCCTCCGCGGAACTGTCGGATTTCGACCCGTTCGGCTCCCTCGGTACGGTTCTGGTGGACGAGAATCCACCCGAACACAGCCGCATCCGTGGCATCGTCGACGAGTATTTTCGTCCGGGGAACCTCGAATCCCTCCGCCCATCTATTCGAGCCATCGCCGACGACCAACTCGACGAGGCGCTCGCCAGCGGTCCCGACATCGACGTAATCTCGGAACTCACCGCGCCCGTCACGGCGCGTACCATCTCCCGTCTGCTCGGAATCCCCGCCGACCAGTGGGACATCATCAAACGGTGGACCGGTGCGATGGAGGGGTCGAAGGAGGACCCGCAAAAGCTGTTCGCGGAAGTGCGCGAGTACTTCGGGGAACTCATCGAGGAGCGTCGAGTGACGGGCGGGGACGACCTCATCTCGGTTATCATTGATACCGACTCACACGACGTTCCCCTTTCCAAGGAGGAACAGGTCTCGTTCTGTATCTTCCTCTTCCTTGCCGGTCACTCGACGACGACACACGCCGTCGGCAACGCGCTGTGGACGCTCGACGAGGAAGGGTACTACGCGGACCTGCGTGACGGGACGATCGATCCGAAGATGACATTCGAGGAGGTCCTCCGGTATCGCGGCCCCGTGCAATCGCTCTCCGGACGGGTGACGACGGAGGAGGTGGAGTTGAGCGGGACGGTCATTCCCGCTGGAGAGCAGATAACCTCGTGGATCGGATCCGCCAACCGCGACCCGGCGGTGTTCGACGACCCCGAGGAGTTCCGCCCCGAGCGGCGGGCGAACCGCCATATCGCGTTCGGGTTCGGACCGCACCACTGTCTGGGCGCTCCGCTCGCGAAACTGGAGGGGGATATCATTCTCGATGCCGTCACCGACCACGTCGAGGATATCGAAGTCCTCTCGGAGTCGGTCGAACCGGTGACCTCACCGGTCAGTTACGGATTCGACCGCCTCCCGATGAAGTTCTACACTTGAGCCACACTTGCGCCATCGGTTCGTTCCGTCGAACCGTCGATAACCGCCACCCGAACGGACGAAACCGACTATGCGGTTCGAACGGCTCTATCCCGTTGTCATTCCCGTTGGTCATACCTCGTTCGTCGTTCGGTTGTCTCCTTCGTGCGTCATTCGGCCGTCTCGGGTGTCTCACGCGTGTACCACCACGCCCAGAGGACGAGAGCGCCTTGAAGCGGGAGACGGACCCACACCCCGATCCGAGTGATATCTTCGGCCCAGTCCGGAACCGCATCGGGGAGTTCGCCGCTCATCGCCATGTGGACGTTCGCCGGGAAGACGGCGACCAGCAGTGCGATGATTCCCCACGCGGAGAGGCGACGCGTTCGTCGAATCATCACGCCGATTCCGAGGACTATCTCCGCGATTCCGGAGAGATACACCAGCACGACGGGTTTCGGGAACTGTGGCGGCACGATTCGAGCGTACACCTTCGGGACGACGAAATGCATCACCCCCGCGATGGTGTAGAACAGCCCCATCACGTAGAGCAGCGGTCGTTCGAGTCGAGACAGGACGCCATCGCCATCGTCGTTCATACTGGGGGTACGGACCGACGGACAAAAACGGTGTTCCGTCTTCGACCCACGACGAATTTCGTCGCGGTTCCGACAGTCGCCCGTCGATCAGTCCCCCAAGGTGAACGACCGATTCGGAGCGCTCAATACGGACAGTCCGCTACGGGAAACCAGTGGTTCAGGACATCCTCGGAACGCTGTTCGGCGGCCCGTTTGCGGTGATGAACACCATCGGACTCGTCGCCTTCGCATTGGTCGGCGCGACCAAGGCGATACGCGAGGAGTTCGATCTGTTCGGCATCACCGTCGTCGGCCTCGCCACCGCGTTTGCAGGCGGGATGACACGCGACGTGCTCGTGAATCGGGTGCCGCTCGCGCTCACGTCCCCGATAGAGATCGGTTTGGGTGTGTTCGGCGTCTGTCTGGCGGTCGGGCTGACCCTCGTGCTCGATTCCCCCGACGATCACCCCGTGACGCTCCTCTCCGACGCCGTCGGCCTCGCCGCGTTCGCCACCACCGGGGCCATCGTGGCGACCCAAACCGGCGTCTCGGGCTTCGGCGTCGTCGCCATCGCGACCATCAACGCGGTCGGTGGCGGCGCGCTCGCGGACGTGCTGTTGAACCGGTCGCCGTTCATCCTGCTCGAAGATTTCTACGCGAGTTGCGCGGTGTTGGGCGGCGGCACGTATTGGCTCGTCACCGCCCTCGGCGGTGTCGGCGTCGGAAATACCGCCGCCGCGATGTGCGCCGCGGTGACCGTCGGGACGCGGGTGGCGGCGGTCACGTACGGATGGTCGCTTCCGACGGTGCAGATACTCGGCGTGGAGAGGAAGGAAGGCCAGTAATTACGATCGCGATCCTCAGCCGATACGGTACCGTTCGATCTTGTCGTGATCGATTTCGATCCCGAGGCCCGAACCCCGTGGCACGTCGAGCGTGCCACCGGTGCAGTCGAACGGGTCCTCGATAACGTCGTCCTCCCAACCGTAGTAGACCGAATCGGGCGGGAGCGAAAAACCCGGTATTCCGTGGACCGCGTGCAGAATCGCCGCCGTTCTGATTCCGAGGTCGAACGCGCAGTGATGTGCCATCGGGAGTCCGGCGTCCTCCGCGATGGCCGCCTGCTGCCGCAATCCCGCTATACCACCAGCGGGGGTCAAATCCAACACGGCGACGTCGATTGCCCCTGCGTCGATGAGTCGCCGCAGGTTGTGCGGAATGTAGGTGTCCTCGTTCGGCCCGACCGGTTGTCCGGTGCGCTTCAGTCCGGCCAAGGACTCGTGTGCATCGACTCGGATCGGTTGTTCCATGTACTGGAGATAGATCCCGGCGTCGGCGAGCATCGAACCGACGCGGATCGCTTGGTCTGTGGTCCACCCCTGATTGGGATCGAGACGGAACTCAAGTTCGCCATCGACCGCGTCGTGCATCGCCTCGATACGGGCGACGTCCTCCTTCCAGTCCCGCCCGGCTTTCGTCTTCAGCACGGAGTATCCCGCGTCGCGCACGGCGACGGCGCGTTCACGGGACTGCTCGGGCGACAGGATTCCGAGGCAGTACGCGATTTCGACCTCGTGGCCCTCCCCGTATTCCCCCTGGTGCTCCCGGTGTCTCGTCTCCGTCTGGTTCGGTGTTGTCCATCCGCCGAGCAGTTCGTATATCGGTTTTTCGAGCGACTTGCCGACGATGTCCCAGCAGGCGACTTCGACGGGTGCGAAGAACGGGTCGCGTTGGCGTACTCGATGAACACCTGCCGCCGGAGTTTTTCCAGTTCGAACGGCGATTGACCGACGACGAGGGGGCGAATCCCCTCCTCGATGATGGCGACGGTCGCTTCCGGCGTCAGGAACACGCGAACCTCCCCCCATCCGGAAATTCCCTCGTCGGTGTCCACCCGAACGAGGACGCGGTCCATGTCCGTCAACGAGTTGTGATTCGTGACGTAGGGTCCGATGCCACCGTCTTCGAACGGGACGAGCGGGACGTTGACGACGACCGCTTCGATATCCGTGATCTTCATGGAGAGGAAATCATCACCGCGTGAGTCTGTGAGGGTTCGTTCCCGGACGCGTCGGCCCAACCGACGCGTTCCGTATTCGGATACTGGTATGCCATAGAATATCTCTCATAGCCGGTGATGATAAATCCGTATCATCGGACTACGCGTCGGTAAATATGGCAAACATATTAATATATAGCCAACAGCCGTTAATTTAATTAATTACGACCTTCGAATCTCAACTGGATCATGAAACCCAATCGACGGCGGTTCCTGAAAGGTGCGAGTGTCGCCGGACTCACCACGATGAGTGGTTTGGCGTTCAGCGGCACGACGACTGCCGCGTCCTACACGATAGACAGCGACCTTCGGCAGACCGTCGGAATCTCCGGTAGCCAGCTCGACTCGGCGGTCGATTCGGTGTCGCCGGGGAGTCCGCTCGTCGGGCTCGGCGACACGTGGGTCGACGTCCAGAACAATCGAAACATCAACGCGGTGTACATGGCGGCCCACGCCGCGCTCGAATCGGCGTGGGGACGGAGCAACATCGCACAGGAGAAGAACAACATCTACGGCTTCAACGCACGGGACATCTGCCCGGCGGAGTGTGCCGACGGATACGCGTCGTTCGAACAGTGTGTCCGCCAAGTGATGGCGTACGTTGACGAGGAGTACCTCTCCACGGACGGGACGTACTACGAAGGTTCGACGCTGCGCGGCATGAACGTCCACTACGCGTCGGACGACCAGTGGGCGGAGAAGATCGCAGACATCATGAACGACATCGCCGCAGAGCTTCCCTCGGGCGGTGGCGGCGACGGCGGAAGCGGCGGCTTCGCCGACGGCGACCAAGTGGCACCGACGACGGCGTTGCACACCCGGAAACAGCCCGGTACGGACCAGACGGTCGTCGCAACGATCTCGGCTGGCGAGGTCGGCGAGATCATGAACGGTCCCATCGACAAGGACGGGTACACCTGGTGGGGCGTCCACTGGCTCGACCGCGGCGTGTGGGGCTGGTCGGTCGAACGCTACCTCACCGACGCATAGTACTCACAACTCACCGATTCTCATCCAGCAACAACGGCAACAACGGCAACAACGCAACAACGACACGAAAACTCGATCGACGATCCGCGATCAAGACCATCGGAACCGGCGCGGCAGGCATCGGCATCCCGATCGCACTGAGCGGTTCGGCGGCCGCATTCAGCGACGGCGAAGAGGTCGAAGCGACGACTGCACTGAACACCCGAGAACAGCCAGGCACGGACCAGACGGTCGTCGCTACGGTGAACGGACGGCGAAGTCGGCGAGATCATGAACGGTCCCATCGACAAAGACGGGTACACCTGGTGGGGCGTCCATTGGCTCGACCGCGGCGTGTGGGGCTGGTCGGTCGAACGTTACCTCACGTCCACCAGTGGCGGCGGTAGCGGCGGTTCCAAGCCCTCGGTGACGTTCGACCAAGCCGCGTCGGGCAACTACGCGGCGGCAAACCGAACGGCGAGCGACATCAACTGGATCATCATACACACCATCCAAGGCTCGTACGAGGGTGGCATCAGCGTGTTCAACGATCCGGATTCCGGCGTGAGTGCCCACTACGTCGTCGGCAACAGTTCGGGACAGATCACCCAGATGGTGTACGACGACGACATCTCCTACGCGGCCGGGAACTACGACTACAACAGCGCGGGCCTCAACTTCGAGAACGAGGGCTACGCGTCCGAAAGCCATCCCGACCAACTGTATCAGAACCTCGCCTCCATCGTGAGTTGGGCGTGCGAGGAGTACGGCATTCCGAAATCCCACCCGACCGGCGTCGCTCCGGCGGACCCGGCCGACGGATCGGGTATCATCGGTCACGAACAGGTTCCCGACCCCGACAACCCCAGCGTCGGCGGTGGCGCGAGCCATCACACCGACCCGGGCAGCGGGTGGGAGTGGGACTACTTCATGAGCCTCCTGTAAAATCGTCCCGCGCAAAACGCACGGAGTTCGCTGATTTTTGACCGTCGTCGGGGATCACACTGATCGACATCACTCGTTCATCAGGAACGCCACTCCGTGACACGCCTTTCTACAATCTCTCACAATAGGTACCTCAGATTCAATTCCCACCGATTTAACGTATCTATTCTATCTTTCCTATTTCACCTACCTTAGCTACTTCACCTACGCTTCCCATCTGTCCTTTTCCCCATCCCTGTGCTTTCCTCCCTCTTACACCACTACCTGAACTACTTATTGAATCTATGCTACCTAAGATACCTATCGCAAATTGTTCACCTATCCCCACTTGTTCCATCCCTTGCCATTCCGCTGCGGTACCCTCACCGTCTCGCCTGATTACCCATCTCACCTATTCTATCTATTTCACCTATTCCTATGTTTTAGTCCGTCTACCCCTCGCATTCCCCCCAACCCGTGATGTTACCGATCCTCCCCGCGTGTTATTCATCCCCCCGTGTCTCCTTTTTCTGTCCCACCTATTGCTACTATTTTGGATTAACTACCTATTCCCACTACCCTGTCTATTTCGACTCTCGTTCCTATCTTCAGTTTCCCATCTATCCCACGCGGCCTACTCTATCTGTGCTACCTATTCCATCTATCCAACCTATCCGACCTATTTTATCGATTCTAGCTATCCCAACGCCTCTATCTATTTCATCTACCCTCCACATTTCATCTGTTCTATCTCACCCATTCCAGATATTGTTCCTATCCTTTCTCGTTCACCTATTCTACCTACTCCACCTATTCTATCTTTTCTACCTATTCTACCTATTCTACCTTTCTCACCTGCTTTGCCTCTCGTCCGATTATTCGCGGTTGTTCGGTTCCCGATGGTTCGACCGTTATTTCGTCCACGTGTTGTCGATACGATTATGAGGCGTGCCCACGGATGGCACGCTGAATGATCCGTCCAGCGATTCAACTCTACACGCTCCGTGATCTCGACGAACCGCTCACGAAAACCATCTCCCGCGTCTCCGAGACGACGTACGACGGTGTCGAATTCGCCGGGTTCCACGACCAGTCACCGGAAACCATCGCCACGGCACTCGACGACTCCGACCTCGAACCGGTCGGTGCGCACGTCGGCCTGGACGCGTTGGAGTCCGAGTACGACGCCGTCGTCTCGGAGTACGGGACGGTCGGCTGTGACCGAATCGTCGTCCCGTCGTACGGTACGGACGGTTTCGAGTCCACCTCGGCCATCGCCGAGACCGCGAGCCACCTCTCGGAACTCGCCGATCGACTCGCGGACGACGGCTTTCGACTGTCCTACCACAACCACGCGTACGAGTTCGAGACGATCGAGGGCGACTCCGCCACCGCGTACGACGAGTTCGTCGCGCGGAAAAGCGACAGCCTCGAACTGGAGTTCGACGTCGGACTCGCTCGGTTCGGCGGCGTCGACCCGCTTTCGTATCTCGACCGATACGCCGACGACATCTCGCTCGTCCACCTGACCGACACGGTTCCCGGCGACGATGCCACGCTGCACGTCGATCTCGGGGAGGGCGTCCTCGACCTCGATGCGTGTGTTCGGGCGGCCGACGATACCGGTGCCGAGTGGCTCATCCACGAAAACGGGTTGACGGAGAATCCCGCAGCGACGTTGGAATCGAGTGCGATTCGCGTCGGTGAACTGCTCGATAGCGCGTAATCGTCCGGCGCGATTCGATACCGTAAACGTACATTTCGTCGTTCGTCCGCTCCGACTTTCCCGCGTCCAAATCCTTATCACAACGCGGCAGTACGTAGCCATATGCGACGCATCGTCCTCGTCGGAAGGAACGGCTCGATACGAGCACACGCCGAGCGATACGCTCGCTTCGAGGATGCGACCGTCGCCGGGGTCGTTCCCGACGCCGACTCCGGCACCGACCCCCTCGACGGAATCGACGCGCCACGATACGACTCGCTGGCGACCGCCCTCGATACGACCGTCGCTCACGGGGTCGATATCTGCGGGTCGGGCGTCGGCCGCGCCGACGCGATAGATACCGCGCTCTCCGCCGACGTCCCGGTTCGGTGTGATCCGCCGCTCTCGCTCGACGACGCGGCGACCGAACGGCTCGTTTCGCGGGCATCGACCGGAAACGGATGGGTACTCGTTCGTTCCCCACACCGCTTCTCCCGGCTGTACGACCGACTCCGAGCGGGCGTCGAAACGGGGAGCATCGGAACGATCGGCGTCGCTCGAATCAAGCGAACCGCACCGTTCGACGGCCCCGGTTGGAACGTCTCGTATGCCGGTGTGCAACGCGAAAATCCCGTCGAAGACGTGCTCTGTGAGGTTCTCGCTCACGACTTCGACGTCTTGGACTGGACGTTCGACGCCGTCGAGCGGGTCTTCGTCCGCACTCGGTCCCGGGAGGGATACGCCCACGGACACGCGCTCCTGACCTTTCGGGGCGGCGGCCGAGCGACCGTCGAAACGACGTGGGGACGGGACGACGCTCCCGCCCCACGACTCCACGTCGAGTACAGCGGCAATCACGGTCGGCTCGACTTCCACGAGCGCGATGCATCTACCGCTCTCTCGGACGGAAGGCGGTGTCTCACCGTCGATCCCATCGAAGACGATTGCCGCGGTCGCTCGCTCCGAACGTTCGTGGATTCGGTTCGCGGCGAGAAACGGCACCCCGAAACCGTCTCCGACCGCGTTGCAACACGGATTGCGGTCGCCGCCCGCCGGTCGGCGGACCGCGGAAAACCGGTCACGCTCACGGGGGGAGACGCGTGACGATTCGACTCGGTATCTGTTCGACGGCTCACGTCAACTCCGGAGTGTACGCGTCCCTCATCTCACAGCTTCATGGGGTCGAACTCGTCGGCATCTCGGACGAAAATCGCGAACGTGCGCGCCGACAGGCCAACGCGGTCGGAACGTCCGTGCTGTCACAGCACGAATTGATGGTGGAAACCGACGGAATCGTCCTCTGTTCGCCGACTTCCCGCCACGGCGAACTCATCGACCTCGCGCTCCAGTACGACGTGGCGATCCTCTGTGAGAAACCCCTCGCCACGTCGGTCTCAGGCGCCGCTGCGATTCGGGACCGGTGTGCGGAAAGCGACGTGGTCGCCGGAATGGCCATGCCGATCCGATGTAGCCGCCCGATGCGACGGCTGAAGGAACGGTACGAGGCGGGAGAACTCGGCGATCTCGTCGCCGTCTCGGGGATCAATCGCGGCCGAATGCCCGGGGGCTGGTTCGTCAACCCGGACCTCGCGGGCGGTGGCGCGGCCGCCGACCACACCGATCACATCGTGGATATCGTTCGGTGGCTCACCGGCGAGGAAGTCACCGAGGTGTACGCCGAGATGGACACCCGGTTCTACGACATCCCCGTCGAGGACGTGAACCTGCTGTCGATGGAACTGACGAACGGCGCGCCGTTCGTCCTCGACGGGTCCTGGAGCACTCCACAGGAAAGTTCGTTTTGGGGGGATGCCGAAGTCGAACTCGTCGGGTCGAACGGAACCCTTTCGGCCGACTGTTTCGGCCAGCGATATACCAGTATCTGCGATACAAATCACGGCAACCACAACGAAACGCTGTACTGGGGTGCCGACCCGAACAACGAACTTCTGAACGACTTCGTCGAGGCGATTCGTACCGGTCGGGAGCCCGTGACGCCGATAGACGAAGCCGTCAAGACGACCGCCGTCATGGAAGCGGCCTACGAATCCATCGAGCGGGACGAACCGGTCGAAGTCGCGTACTGACGACGAAGCGAAAGCGAGTCGCGTCAGTCCAACGCGGCCGTCTCGGTCGTCTCGACCGCCACGGACTCGCCCCGTTTCGCGGATTCGTACGCGGCTTCCACGACGGCGACGTCGCGTACGGCGTCCGCACCGGTTTTGAGCGGCGGTCGGTTCTCCGCGACGCTCTCGACGAAATCGGCCACGAGTCCTTCGTCCGGGTTCGACCCCCAGTACAGCGACCGAATTCCGGCATCGTCGGTATCGCGCGTCTGTTTTATCTTCTGGTCGAAGCAATCGATGGAGACGACTCCTTCCGTTCCGACGAGTCTGAGCGTCGCGTCGCCCCAGAAATCCCACTCGTCGGGTTTGCTCCACGAGCCGTCGAGGACGAACTCCGTCCCGTCGGTGAGCTTCATCGACAGCAGGTTCACGTCCTCCACAGGGATATCGTGGAATCGCGTTCCGATTTCGGCGTACACTTCGCTCACCTCCTCACCGGTGAGCCACCGAACGATGTCCACGATGTGAACCGAGTGGTCGGTCGTCGCCCCGCCGCCGGAAGCCTCCGGATCGACGAACCAACCGCCGGGCATCTGGCCGCGGTTCGTCCCGCTCAGGAACTTGAGGGTGCCGAGGACGCCGTTTTCGAGCGCCGTCTTCGCGTTGCGCACCGGCTGGTTGAACCGGAGCGGCATGGCGACGCCGAGGTTCACACCGGCGGTCTCGCACACGCTTACGATTTCGCGCGCCTCGGAGACGGTCGGCGCGAGCGGCTTCTCACAGAGGATATCGACGCCCGCCGCGGCGGCGTCCTGCACCCACATCGCGTGGTCCCTGTTCGTCGAACAGACGACGACGCCGTCCACCGCGGCCAGCAGTTCGGTCGGTTGCATGAACTCGACGCCGTACTCGTCGGCTTTCGCGCGGGTCGCGGTGACCCCGTCGCCGGTCTCCGTGACGCCGACCAGTTCGACGTCCGGGAGGTCGTTCAGACAGGCGGCGTACGAGTCGGCGTGGAGGTGGGCCGTCGAACAGATGCCGATGCGGACGGTCATGTGTGCACCTCCGCGGGGGAGACGGCTTCACCGCGCTCGCTCGATTCGATGGCGGCCAGGGCGATTCTAACGGCTTGACGGGCGTCGTCGGGCGAGATGTCCGGTTCGGTGCCGTTGCTCACACAATCGACGAAGTGTTCGAGTTCCAGCGTGTACGGACTCGTCGCCAGCGGGCTGGACGGCGCGTTGGTTCCCTCGGCGCCGCCGGAGACGCGGACGGAGTTCTCGTCGCGTGAATCGAACTCCAACAATCCCTCGTCGCCCGCGAACTCGTAGCTCGTGGTGAACGGCGTCCCCTCGGGATACCCCCACGACGCTTCGACGTGTCCGACGACGCCGTTCTCGAACCGCAACGTCACCGACGAGTGTTGGTTCAGGTGGCCGTCGTCCCACGACGCCGTTCGGGCGAAGACCCGGTCCACGTCACCGGCAATCCAACGAAGGTAATCGAAGTCGTGAATCGCCATGTCGAGGAGGACGCCCCCGCTTTGTTCGGTATCGCCGAACCACGAGTTGGTGCCGTATCGCGGCGGCGAGGAGAGCCGCTCGGTGTGAAGCGTTCCCAGCGACCCGACCTCCCCGGCGTCGATACGGCGCTTGGCTTCGACATATTCGGGGAAGTACCGGAGTACGTGCCCCGTCATGAAGGTGACATCCGCGTCGGTCACCGCCTCGACGATGGCGTCCGCATCCGTCGTCGTTCTGGCGAGCGGTTTCTCGCAGAACACGTCGAGACCACGTTCGGTGGCCGCCTCGACGAGTGGCCGGTGTGTCGGCGTCGGCGTGCAGATATCGACGGCCGTGACGTCGGCGTCGTTCATCATCTCCGCCGCGTCCTCGTACACGTCGGCGTTCGCCGTCTGCTCCTCGGCGAACGTGTAACGCTCGTCGTCGAGCGACGCGACGGCCGCGATTTCGGCCCCGTCTATCTCCTGATAACTGTTAGCATGTGTCGTGCCCATGAATCCAGTTCCCACTAATCCGATTCGTTCCATCACCCTATACTGTGGAAGTAGTGCTCTTAAACCTTCTGTCGCCGCCGATAAATTTCAGATGTTCGACCACGTCGTCGCGGTCGCCCCCGAGGTCGGCCCGACCCCGGCGAACCGACTGCTCTCGTCGAACACCGGTCGGATGACGGACGGGTCTTCGATGAGGTGCAGACGCAGGTAACTGCCCCGAGCGCGTCCGTCGCCGGTTCGCGTGATATCGAGCACTTCGAGGAACTCCCACTCCCGAAGCAGGTCGTGGACGCGCCGCTTCGAGAGGACCGTGAGACCGGCGTCGGCACAGACGTCCTCGTAGGCCGCGTACACGTCCGTCGTCTTGAACGTCCGCGACCGCTCGACGAGAGCCAGCGAGACGATGGCGAGGAGCGTCGCCTTCTGTTGGGCCGTCGCCCCCTCGAACAGCGTTTGGAACCGGTCGCGCTCGGCGAGCGTGTCGGCGCTTTGGACGTGGTCGACGGTGATGGTTTCGGACTCCTCACCGACGGCGAGTTCCCCGGCGTGACGGATCAGGTTGATGGCCTTCCGTGCGTCGCCGTGTTCCTCCGATGCCAGCGACGCACAGGTCGAAAGCACCTCGTCCGAAAGCACCCCGCGACGGAACGCCTCGGAGCGGCTCCGAATGATTTCACCGAGTTCGTCCCGGCTGTACGGGGCGAATATGATCTCGCGTTCCTGCAGGCTACTCTTCACGCGTTCCTGCAACCGTTCGCGGTATCTCACCTTGTTGCTGATTCCGACGATACCCACCGAGCAACGGGAGAGCTTCCCGGTTTCCTCGGCGCGCGACAACTGCAGGAGCAGTTCGTCGTTTTCGAGTCGGTCTATCTCGTCCAGCACCACGAGCGCGACGTCGTATCGTGAATCGAGAACGTCCCAGAGCAGACGATAATACCGCGACCGTCCGAAGCCTGTCTCGGGCACGTCGATGCCCGTTTCGTCCGGGTCGTTCATCTCCCGGGCGAGCGCCCTGACCGCGCGCGTCTCGGTGTCCTCCTGCGAACAGTCGATGGTTGCACGGGCGATGGAAACCCCGTTCTCCCTCGCGGCATCCACGATACGACCCGTCGCGTATCGGGCACAGAGGGACTTTCCGGTCCCCGTCTTTCCGTACAGGAACGTGTTGTTCGGCGCGCCCCCGCCGATGGCGGGATTCAACGCGGTCGCGAGGCGTCTGATCTCCTCGTTGCGGGCCACGATGTGCCTCGACTCCGGCGCGTATCCGATTTCGAGAAGGCCCTTTCTGGCGAAAACGTCCTCCTGTAACCGAAACACTCCGTCGAGGGCGTCCGCGTTCTCCGGTGGGCTGTCACGCCGTGTCATGACACAGTACTGCGGCTACTTCCTCATAAATTCGTCGGGGAAATCGACCGTTGAATTTTGGAATTTCGGTGGATGTCGTCTCGACCGTCGGACTCGATTCGTGGGACGGGGCGGACTTCCGTGCGTATTTTGCCCGTATCCACAGCCCCCTCCCCCCTCGTTTCACCTGTATTCCATTACGACCATATTTCTGTAAAGCCATGACTGTCTCTCACACTCACGACCTATCAGTTTGGATTCGTACTCGGGGTTCGTCGGCGGCGAGACTCACCGCCGCCTCGTTTTTCCTTCGGGACGAAAAGATGCGGTCGGTATCAGTCGAGGAACTCGGAGGCCCGCTCGTGTAGCGGGACGAATCCCTCGGCGAACCCTGCGCCGCGCGTCCGTCCGAGAACGCGCGCTTGCGCCCTCACGTCCGCCAGTATGTCCTCGAACTCGGAATCGACGCCGCCGTGTTCGTTCAACCACTCGACCTGCGATTCGTGTTCGAGGATGGCCTCCTCCTTGGTCGATTGCTGTTCGCTGATATCGATGTACACCTCCGGTTCGAACGACGACGTCGCCTTGCCGAAGTAGTAGACGTTGTCGGGTTCCCACGGTTCGTCGTCCGTTTCCAACAGCGGCAGTGCGGCCATGTAGTACGCGTCCGTCACCAACCGCGACGTGGCTCGATGGTCCGGATGCATGTCGTCGCTGAAATGCGTGAGAACGACGTCGGGCCGGTGCTCGCGGAGCGCTTCGACGAGCCGGAGCCTGTTTTCCATCGAGTACGTGATCCGTCCGTCTTCGAAGCCGAGGAACGCCGTTTCCGCGCCGAGCGTCTCCGCCGCCGCCTCGGCTTCCTTCTCACGCGTCGCGGCGACGGCCGACTCGGTGGTGTCGAACCCGCCGTACTCGCCGCGCGTCATGTAGACGACGGTCACGTCGTCGCCGCGTTCGGCGTGCTTTGCGAGGGTACCGCCACAGAAGATGTCGGCATCGTCCGGATGTGCAACTACTGCTACGAGATGCATACACACGAACCTACTCCAAGCGGGTAATAAATATTGTGTCGCCGGTGTGCTACGAAAAGAGGTGTTCGAGGTCCGCTCGCAACCGGGGCGGCAGTCGCTCGGGTGCCGTCCGATACGGGGACACCTCCGCCGTTATCCACCCGTCGTAGCCGATTTCCGCCAACGCCTCGTCGACCGCGGTCCAGTCGATATCACCCTCAAGCGGATAGGTGAACCCTCCCATCGTGTCGATATCCGTCCGATAGTCCTTGACGTGAACCCGCTCGACGTGCTCCCCGAGGATCCGAATCCACTGGGCCGGATAGCCGAACCGCTTGACGTTCCCGACGTCGAAGTACGCGCCCACCGGTCCGGCGTCGGACGCCGCCTCGACGAACCGAGCGAACTCCAGCGGGGACAACAGGAAGTCGTTCCACACGTTTTCGACACAGACCGTCACGCCGCGGTCGGCACCGCTCGCCGCCAACGCCCGAACCGAGTCGAGCGCGCGGTCGTACGCCTCGTCGTAGGGCGTTCGCTCGTCAACGACTGCCGGGACGATGAGCACCGCACCGGAACCGAGTTCCTCGGCGACTTCGAGCATTCGCTCGCCCGCGTCGATGCCCGCGGCGCGCGTTTCGTCGTCCGCGGCGGACAACCGGCGCTCCCAGTGAAGCGTGGTCGAAATCGCCGGAACGTCGAGTCCGAGTCGCTCCAGTTCGTCGGCCAGTTCCTCAACGAACTCGTCGTCCCACAGCGGACCGTCGGCCGTGAGGTTCGGTTCGATACCGTCGTATCCGGCGTCCGCGAGGAGTCGTGCGTTTTCCAGCAGTCCCTCCTCGGGGAACCCCATCTGATTGAGTGCAAACCGCATCACTCCTAGCCTCTCGTTTGCGGTGATTTATACGTTTGTGCCGGTCTTGGTGTTGTTTTATCGAAGTTAACTTTAACACACGCCGCACCAGACACGGTGACACATGACACACAGTGTCGGATTCATCGGTGCCGGTGGCATCGCGTCGATCCACCTGGAAACGCTCGACGCGGTGGTCGAGTCGGGGACGGTCGGGGAAGACCGAGCGCCGTGCGATATCGAACTGGCGGCGATAGCGGACATCGACGGGGAAACGGCGCGCGCCGCCGCCCGTCCGCGCGGAGCGACGGCGTACACCGACGGCGTCGAACTGATCGAGTCGGAATCGCTCGACGCGCTCGTTATCGCCGTTCCGCCGTTCGCCCACGGCGAGTACGAGCTGGCCGCCGCCGACCGGGACCTCGACCTATTCATCGAGAAACCCGTGGCCCTCACGATGGGGGACGCACGCGAGACGGCCCGACGTCTAGCCGACAGCGAGGGACTCTCGCACGTCGATACGTCTGTCGATACGCACGGATCACGGAGCACGCACGGGAACTCCTCGACGCCGACGAATCGGCCACATCGACAGCACCTACTGGGTCCCGGTCCCCGAGTCCGACTGGTGGCGAGAGCGGCGCTACTCCGGCGGACAAATCGTCGAGCAGTCCACCCACGTCTACGACCTCCACCGGTATCTGGCGGGCGACGTCGTGGCGGCGACGCAGCGGAACCGACGGCTTGCTCGTCGGGACCGTCGACTTTCAGGACGCGACTTCGGTCACGCTCGACCACGGTTCCGGTGCCGTCTCGCACGTCTCGTCGACCTGTGCGTCGCCGACGCCACGGTTCGAGGTGCGTATCGCGGCCGAAGACGCCGTCCTCGAACTGGATTACATGGATCACTCGCTCGCGGGAACCGTCGATGGCGAACCCGTGGAGTACGATGGCGACGGCGAGTGGTACCGACGGGAGTTCGAGGCGTTCCTTCGTGCGTCGGCGACCGATCACGGCGAACGACGGACGAACGACGCGGAATCGGTCGATATTCGTTCGGACTTCGACGACGCCGCCGCGACGCTCGACGCGACGCTCGCCGCCCGCGAGGCGGCGGAAACGGGTGAGAAGGTGCGTACGACGGTCGAGACGGCGGTCGACGTTTCGAACGCCGGTACCACCCTATGAATTTATTACGGCTGGTTACAAAGGCCATCAGTAGTGCCTCAGTATGGGTAAGTTAGACATACGCAACCTCCGGAAGGAGTTTCTCGACGGGGACCGGTCGATCGTCGCGGTCGAGGATCTGAATATCGACATCGACGACGGGGAGTTCCTCATCTTCGTCGGTCCGTCGGGGTGCGGCAAATCGACGACGCTTCGCTGTATCGCCGGACTCGAATCGCCGACCGACGGCAACATCCTGTTGAACGAAACCGACATCACGAACAAACCCCCCACCGAGCGCGACATCGCGATGGTGTTCCAGAACTACGCGCTGTACCCGCACCTCAACGCGCGCAAGAATATCGGATTCGGTCTCAAGATGTCCACCGACATGGGGGCCGACGAAATCGAGCGTCGGGTCGATGACGTCGCCGAGATGATGGGCATCGAGGAGATACTCGAAAAGAAACCGGGCGAACTCTCCGGCGGGCAACAACAGCGCGTCGCGCTCGGCCGCGCCATCGTCCGCGAACCGGAGGTGTTCCTGATGGACGAACCGCTCTCGAACTTGGACGCGAAGCTCCGGACGACGATGCGGACGGAGCTACAGAACCTCCAGCAGGACCTGAACATTACGACCATCTACGTGACCCACGACCAGACGGAAGCGATGACGATGGGCGACCGGATCGCCATCCTGAACGACGGGAAACTCCAGCAACTCGGGACGCCGCTCGAATGTTACTACGAACCCGCGAATCGGTTCGTCGCCGGGTTCATCGGCTCCCCCTCGATGAACTTCTTCGAGGTCGACTACGTCGACGGCGGAACTCGTCCACGACTCGTTCCGGTACGACCTCTCGCCGAAGGCGCGCGAGCAACTCGTCGGCTACGAGGGGCGGATGACGCTCGGCATCCGCCCGGAGAGCATCGAAACCGTCCCGGCCGACGAACCGGGAGCGATTTCGACGACCGTCTCGGTGACCGAACCGATGGGAGAACTCACGTACGCCTACGTCGATATCGGCGGCCAGACGTGTACGGTGACGCTTTCCGGGGAGCGGATGGTGGAATCCGGAACGACGCTCACCATCGATTTCCCCGAGGACAAGATACACCTCTTCGACCCCGACACCGGCGAAACCGTCAAGACGAGGAGCGTCTCGACCGCGACCGACACCAACGTCGACGCTCGCGCATAATTTCCGAAAAACAACTCGGTTCCGGGTAAAAAACTCGGATCGTCCCGACTTCCCTCCGATTACTGGCCAGATTGGAATGGTATTTGGTACCCTGTGGCAAATATTTATTACGGAGTAGCATCGTTCTTCGGTCAGAGCGGTATGAGCAACAGAAACCTCACTCGACGTAACGTTCTCACAACGGCTGGCACCATCGGCGCAGGAAGCCTCGCCGGTTGTTCGGGCATGATGCCCGGTAGCTCCGGCGACGGCGACGGCGGCGCAAAGTCCGGAACGCTTTGGGCGTGGAACGACCCCGGTCTTTCGCCGATTCGCAAAAAGCAGGCGAAGGCCCTCGCAAAACAGAGCGACAAAATATCCGACCTCAGTTGGGAGTACTACCCCTTCGAGAACTATCTCGCCAAGGCGACGACCGCGATCCCCGCAGGTAACGCGCCGGACAGCCTCGCGTTGTCCGTTCTGTGGGTGCCGCGGTTCGCCGACAAGGGCGTCGCACTCAACCTCGAAAAGAACGGTTTCAACCCGGACGACTACGTCTCGGCCGCACGACGCAACGCAAGCTACGACGGCAACCTGTGGGCGGTCCCGTGGTACGCCGACTGTCGTCTGGTGGCGATAAACAAGAAGAAGTTCAAGGAAGCGGGCTTGGAGATTCCCGAACCGACCCACCGTCCGAGCTGGGACGAGTTCGGTTCGTGGATCGACGAGTTGGGCAAGAAGAACAAGGCGGCGTTCTCCATGTCCGCCGGTGAGGGCTTCGACTGCTTCGCGCTCTCCAATGGGAGCGGCTACCTCAACGACGACGGGACGAAGGCGATAATCAACGACGACGCGGCGGTTCAAGCGGCGAAATTCCTCCAGCCGAGGGTCGTCGAGGACAAGTCCATCATCACGCGGAACTCCGGCGGCAGCCTCGCCATCGAGGACTTCCTCGCCGGGGAAGCCGCGATGTGTTTCGCGGGATCGTGGAACTATCCGCGCCTGCGCGACAGCGGTATCGATTATCAGTACGTTCCGTACCCCAGCGGCCCGAAGATCGACAAGAGCCACACGTGGAGCGCGGGCGTGTTCTACACCGTTCCGAACCGCGGTGGCGCGGACAAGGAGGTCGGCCTCGAATGGCTGAACTACGTGAACTCCATGGACGTTCAGAAGAATGTCACCAAATCGATGGGCGGGTTCCCGGGACGGAAGGAGGCCTACGATTCGGACGAGTTCAAGAACTTCATCGACAACAATCCGAAGTTGAAACCCGTCGCACAGGAGATGGACAACACCGTCCCCTTCCCCAGCCACCCCGACGTGTCGAAGATGTGGGATTCGGTCCACAAGCAGGCACAGGCGATGTGGCAGGGAACGGACCCGAAAAAGGCACTCGACAAGGCCGCTAGCGACATCAACAAACTCCTCTAACCATGTCACAATCTCAGGGAACCACGGGCGTTCGGGACCGTCTCGACGGATTCGTTTCCGGCCTCACCGTCGGCAACGCCGATACGGACCTGTCGTGGTACGCTATCGTTCTCCCGAAGGTGTTCATCTTCGCCGCCGTCCTGCTGATCCCGTTCCTCGGCGCGTTTTACGTGAGCCTTCATCAGTGGGAGCCGTTGGCTCAATCCCATCCGTTCGTCGGTATCGACAACTACGTTCGGCTGGTGCAAGACCCGATATTCTGGGACGCGCTGATAAACACCGCTGGCTACAGTCTGGCCCTCCTCGTCTTCGACGTTCCCATCGCGCTCGGGTTGGCACTGCTGTTGAACATGAACCTGCGCGGGACGAAGTTCTACTCCGCGGCCATCTTCCTCCCCGTCGTGACCTCGTGGGTCGTCGTCTCGCTCATCTGGTCGTGGATCTACAACCCGCAGTACGGGTTGTTGAACACGATGTTGGGGACCATCGGTCTCCCGCAACTCTCGTGGCTCCAGAGTTCCAAGACGGCGCTGGCGTCCATCGCCCTCATGAGCATCTGGAAGCACATCGGGTTCAACATGGTCATCTTCCTCGCCGGGTTGAAGGGAATCCCGGACGACCTGTACGAGGCGGCCATCATCGACGGCGCGAACCGCTGGGAGCGGTTCCGCTACGTCACACTGCCGCTGCTGAAGCCGACGACGTTCTTCGTGTTCATCGTGACGCTCGTCTTCTCGTTCCGCGTCTACACGCAGGTGTACGTGATGACCAACGGCGGTCCCGTTCACTCCACCTACACCATCGTCTACTACTTCTGGCAGACCGGCTTCCAGCAGTTCGAGATGGGCTACGCGAGCGCCATCGCGGTCGTGTTGTTCCTGCTGGTGTTCGGACTGAGCGTCCTCCAACAGCGCACGTGGGGTGACGACGTTGGCTACTGAGGACCTCGACTTCGAGGACGACCAACCGAGCGTCGAATACGAGGGTTCGCGGTACGACACGGTCGCAAAATGGGTCGCCCACGGCATCCTCATCGTCATGAGCGCCATCATGACGATTCCGTTCCTCTGGGCGTTTCTCACGTCGTTGAAACCCGAGAACAAGATATTCACGACGATTCACCAAATCATCCCGGCGCATCCGACGTTCGCCAACTACGTGAACGTCTGGATGCAGAACCCGCTCGACCGCTGGGTGCTCAACAGCCTCGTCCTGACGGTCGGCGTGGTGTTTTTCACCCTGCTGCTCGACACGCTCGCGGGCTACGCGCTGGCGAAGGGTGATTTCAAGGGGAAATCGTTCGTCTACACGCTGGTCATCGGGACGCTCGTCATCCCGCCGCAGGTCGTGCTCGTCCCGCTGTATCTGGAGATGAACGCGCTCAACTGGTCGAACACCTACTGGGCTATCATCGTGCTGTACGTCGCCAACCCGTTCGGGACGTTCATGATGCGACAGTTCTTCCTCGGCGTCCCCGACTCGCTCATCGAGGCGGCCAGAATGGACGGTTGTAGCACGATTCAGATCTACACGCGGGTCATGTTGCCGCTGGCGAAACCCGCCCTGTCGTCGCTGGGCGTGTTCACGTTCATCTTCGTCTGGGGCGCGTTCCTGTGGCCGCTGGTCATCCTCAACGATTCGGCGATGTACCCGCTCCAGGTCGGCATCGGCCTGCTCACAGGGAAGTACAGCTCGCAGTGGGGACAACTCCTCGCGGGGGTCGTGCTCGCCGCGCTGCCCGTCATCGCGGCTTACCTGCTCGCACAGCGGACCTTCATGGAGGGTATCGCGCTGACTGGAGGGAAGGGATGATCACCCTGTCCGCCGCTCCCCTGTTCACCGTCCTGTTGCGTCTCGGCTACTCCGGGCGCAACGAACCGGTTGTCGGCGGCGCGCTCGTCTTCTTCGTCGCCGCGGCGGGACTGCTGTACCTCTCGTTCGTCCGCGACGAGATGGACGCGGGGCCGCTGATGAAGGTGGGCGGGTTCCTCCTGCTCGGGATGGCGTTCCTCGCGTTCTTCTGGCCGTGGAGGCCGTGGCCGCACTGACCTGACAGCTTTTTATTCTAGGGGTATCACTCAAGAGGCTTCCCGAGAGAGTGGGAACATGCAAGTTGCCGTCGGTGCCATCAGCCACGAAACGAACACGTTCGCGGACGGGCGGACCGGACTCGAAACGTTCTCGACCACGACGGGTGCCGACCTCCTGACGACGGAGCACGTCGGCCGCTCGATCCGTGGCATCGTGGATGAACTCGAACGCGCGGGCGTCGATATCCTCCCGACGGTGGGCGCGAGCGCGCTTCCGGCCCCGACCGTCGAGGCGAGCGCGTTCGAGTGGATGCGGTACGAACTCGTCTCTAGACTCGACGGCGAACCCGTGGACGGCGTCTGTCTCGACCTGCACGGCTCGATGTACGTCGAGGGGGAACCCGACCCCGAAGGCGCGCTGCTCGAAGCGGTCCGCGCGGTGGTCGGCGAGGACGTTCCGATCACGGCGGCGCTCGACATGCACGCCACCATCACCGAGCGAATGGTCGCCACCCTCGACGGCGTCGCGGGGTATCGCACCGCGCCGCACACCGACGTCACGGAGACGGGAACGCGGGCCGCGAAGCTCCTGCTCGCCGACCTGCGCGGGGACGCCTCGCTCACGCTCGGCTGGGAACGACTGCCGATGCTCCTCGCCGGGGAGCAGTCCGAATCGGAATTCGAACCGATGCGCTCGCTCGTCGCGGCGCTCCGCGACGCTGACGAGCGGGACGGCATCCACGACGCGAACTTCTTTCTCGGATTTCCGTGGGCCGACTCCCCGAACGCTGGCTGCCACGCGCTCGTGACCGGCGACGCCGCCGCGCCCGAATCCCTCACCGAAGCGACGACCGAACTCGCGCGGGCGTTCTGGCGGAAACGCCGCGAGTTCGACTTCTCGACCGACGCCTACGACCCGGCCGTCGCCCTCGAATCGGCAACGCACGACCGACGCCGACCGGTCGTTATCTCCGACACGGGCGACATCCCCGGCGCGGGCGCGTCCGAGGACACGACGAACCTCCTATCGAAGATGCGCGAGCGCTCGGACCTCGGGCCGTCGCTGTTCGCCGTCGTCGCGGACGATGCGAGCTACGAGCAATGCTACACCGCTGGTGAAGGCCGATCAGTCCGACTCGACCTCGGCCGGAACGTTCCCGAAAACATGCCGCTCACGGCGGACGGAACCGTGTCGAAATTGGTCGAATTCGACGGGGGCGGAACCGCCCTCGTTTCGCTGGACGGCGGCGTGGACGTGGTCGTGGCCGACACGCGGACGAACCTGCACCGCGACCCCACGTTCCTCCACCGGTTCGACGCCGCCCCGGACGACTACGACTGCGTCGTCCTGAAAAGCGGTTACTTGAGTCCCGCGTGGAAAGCCGTCGCGGCGCGGGAACTGTTCGCGCTCACGCCCGGCGACACGAACCAGTTGCTCGCCGATCTGCCGTACGAAGAAATCCCGCGTCCGACGTTCCCGCTGGACGAGGACGCGGAGATGGGAACCGAAAAACGGCGAGAACTGACCCGCTTTGCGGGCCGTTCTCGCCCCTGTCGTCCGCTTTTTCACTCCCTGTTCGTTTTCGCTCGCCTATCCGTTCTCTCCCTCCCTGTTCGTTTTCTCCCTCCTTGTGCGTTTTCGCTCTCCTTGTCCGCTCTTTCTCTCTTTCCCGCTCAGTCCTCGTCGTCCTCGAACTGGTGGAACACGTCGGCGTACGCCGCCGCGTTCGATTTGTGCAGCGCCCAGAAGCTCAGCAGGCCGATGTCCTTGCTCTCGGCCCAATCGAGCACCTGCTGGGCGGTGTCGGTCGTGAACCCAGACTCGGCCACGTTCGGCGTCACGCCGAGCATCTCCCAGCGTTCGGCTTCGGACTTGTTCGGGTAGATTCCCGCGAGCCAATCGACGGTTCCCTGTCCCGCCGACGCCACGATGTCCGCCGTCGTCGGGTTGAAGTCCATCGTCATGATGTTCACGTACTCCAGTTCGACGCCCTGCTGGACCGCGTCCGAGACCATGTCCCGCGCGGGGGCGTAGTTCCGGTTCTCGATGCCGTTCTGTCCCGCCGGAACGGTGTAGCTGACCGTCACCTCGGGTCGTTCGGACTGGAGCATCGCCAGCGCCTCGTTGCGGAGTCGGTAGACACTCCCGTCGCGTCCGGATTCGTCCGCGTTCTCGTCGTCGATGTCGAGGTGGGTGACGCCCAACGTATCGAGGATACCCGCGTAGGCCTCCTTCAATTCGGTGGCGTCCGTCGCGTCGCGGGCGACCACGCGGCCGTCCCAGCCGCCGATGGAGACCCACACGTCGATGCCCTGGCTCTGAAGCGTCGATATCTCGTCCGAGAAGTCCGACACCGGCCGTTGTCCGCTCGACGTGAGCCATCCGGGGTTCACGCCGTCGCCGGACGTCCCGTCGCCGAGGAACGACACGACGATGCGGTCGGTGTTCGCGCCGGTCGTATCCCCGACGACGTCGCCCCACGTCCCCTCGTACGGGGTCGAACGCGTCGTCGTCCTTTGTGGTGCCGCCGCCGCCCGAATCGCCAACCGAGACGGTACTGCTGGCCGACCCGGTCGCCCCGGCGTCGTCGGTCACGGTCAGCGTGACGGTGTAGCTTACCGGCGCTGCCGTAGCTGTGTGTGGTGGTCTGTCCGCTCGCGGTGGTGCCGTCGCCGAACGTCCAATCGTAGGACGCGATGCTGCCGTCGGAATCCGAGGAGCCGTTGGCGTCGAAGCTCACCGACTCGCCCGGCGAGACGGACGATGACGAGGTGCTGAACGAGGCGGTCGGGGCCGCATTGCCGCCGCCGCTCCCGTCGCAGGGTCCGACCTTCACCCAGACCGAATCGCTCGGTTCCGGTTCGTTGGCTTGCGTCCACCACTGGGCTTCCCAGAGCGCCCCGTCGTAGACGACGCGGTCGCCGTCCGTGTACGAGGTGTCCGAGCGCCAGTCCGGATAACCGCTGCAGTCCGCCGCCGCCGCGAGACCGCTCGCGCCGATTCCCAGTGCTGTCAGTGCCGATACGTCGCGTAGTACGTTGCGTCGTGTGTATTTCATGATCGTGTTCTCGTGTTGTCGTGTTCGTTCTTCGTTTTCTCTTCGCGCTATACGTTCGCCACGATGGTGTCGAGGAGCGTCTCGTTCCAGTCCTGTGCGAGTTCCCAGAACATCACGCCCCCCATGCCGCGGTCCTTGGCGAACTGGACTTTTTCGGCGATGGACTGCTCGTCGTCGTAGCTGATGATCGTCTCCTCCTCTTCGTTGACGATGTACGGGACCGCGCCGGGGTCGTGGTACTGCTTCGTCCAACCCGACTCGCCCTCGTAGTTCTCCTCCAAATCACCGAAGTCGAACGCGCCGGTCATGTCGGCACCGCCGCTTTCCGAGTCGTCCCACGTTCCCGCCGGGAGGCCCTGATAACTGCCGTACAGTTCCGTACCGTTGAACCCGCGGCCGTAGAACGGTAGTCCGAGCACCAGTTCTCCGTGGTCGGCCGGTGGCGACGGCGGATACTTCCACTGACCGGGCCAGTAGCCCGTCTCGTCGAGGTCCCCGCCCCAGAGCGTGTCCGCGGCGTACTCGACGTAGTATTGCGTGTCGTACGTCTCGCCGTACTGGGTGTTGTCGGTCGGGTGGCCGTCACCGTACAGCGGCGCGTTCTGCCCCACGGAGTCCATCCACGACCCCGTGAAGTCGTAGGCCATGATGCACGTGTAATCACAGACGTCGCCGATCTGATCGTGCCGGAGGCCACCGGCGTTCCAGTCCGAACCGCCGTTCGCGACCGAGAGCCAGTACCGCTTCCCGTCCTCGCTTCCGGCCGCGTCCAGCGCGTCCCGGAGCGCCTGTAGGAAGTCGATCTGATTGACGTAGTCCTCGTTGCTGCCGCACTGGCACTTGCCCTGTTGGCTACCGGGGTGTTCCCAGTCGATGTCCACGCCGTCCAGATTGTACTGTTGGATGATCTCCACACAGCGGTCGGCGAACGTCGCTCGCTTGTTCGCACTCGCCGCTATCTGGCTGAACCCTTCGGAGTTGGCCCACCCGCCGACGGATATCTTCACGCGGGTGTCGGCCGCCGCTCCCGACTTGAGTTCCTTGAATTTCTCCAGGTTCTGCTCGTCTCGATCCTTCATGATGGTCGGCACCGCGTTCTCGGCGTCCACGCCGAGGAACGCGTACTGCACGTCGGTCACCTTGTCCCACGGCACGTCCTCGGGGTAGTAGTCGTACTCCGGCGTGGCCTTCCACCCGGGATAGTAGCCGATGATCTTGAACTCGTCCGTCGGTTCGGCGCCGACGGAAACGTTCGTCGTCGCCGATGCGCTCGCGCCGCCGTCGTCGGTGACCGTCAGCGCGACCGCGTAGGTCCCCGCCGCGTCGAACGTGTGCGTGACGGTTTCGCCCGACGCATCGTCGGTGCCGTCGTTCGTGAAGTCCCAGTTGTAGGATGCGACGGTGCCGTCGGAATCGGACGACCCAGACGCGTCGAACGTGACTTCGTCTCCCGGCGCGGGCACCGACGGAGTCACGGTAAACGAGGCGGTCGGTGATTCGTTGCCGGTTCCGCCGTCGCCGCCGTCACCGCCGTCGCCACCATCGCCACCGCCGCTGCCGTCACAGTCGCCGACTTTGACCCACACCGAATCGCTCGCCTCGGGTTCGTTCGCTTGCGTCCACCACTGGGCTTCCCAGAGTGCATCGTCGTAGACGACGCGGTCGCCGTCCGTGTACGCCGTATCCGACTGCCACGCCGAATAGCCGCTACAGTCCGCGGCCGATGCGACGCCGCTGATACCGTACGCGAGGGCAGGGGTGGCCAACACTTTCCGCAGGAGGTCCCGTCGTGAGTGATCCATGATTTTCCCTCCTCACTGCACCTGATTGTAGATGTTCGAGAACTCGTACGGGTCCTGTGCGATTCCGCTACAGGTGGCCCACACCGTCCCGTCGGGACACCCGCCGTTGTCGCGGTCGATGGACCAGAACGCCACGCGCCCGATGCCCTTCTCCACGACGAACGAGGCGACCTGTTGTGCGTCGTCAAGGTGATGGGTGCCACCGGCGTCGTTGGCTCCGATCATCGGCGTGATGCCGACCATTCCCCACGCCTCGCTGGACGACACCCCGGAGAATATCTCCACGATGTCGTCGTGCGTGCCGTTGGCCGAATCCTCGATGGTGCTCGCGCTCGGTTCGACCCAGCCGTAATCCATCGTCATGATGTTGACGATGTCGACGTCCACGCCGTGACTCACCGCGTTGTTCAGGATGTCCTTCCCGTGGCTGGTCAGCCCGGTCGTTTTACAGCGGAGCGTGTAGGACACGCTGAGATCCGGTCGATCCGACTGGAGTTGACTCAGCGCCTGATTGCGCCGGTCCACTGCGTCCGTGTTCACCGACTCGATGTCGAAATCGAGATGCGTGACGCCGTAGGTGTCCATCACCTTCTCGTACTCCGATCGTATCTTCGAAACGTCGGTGGTGTCCTGCGCTATCATCGTCCCCATCGCGCCGCCGAACGAGACGATGACCGTGCCGCCCGCGTCCTGATACGACTGGATTTCCGACCCGTATCCGGCTTCGCCGACGAGTTTGTTGACCGAACCACCCCACGCGGCGTTACCGCTGCCGTCCGAGAGGACGAACGCCGCCGTGACGGTGTCGTTGCTCGCCTGCCCGTAGATGTCCGTCAGCGTGGTGCCCGATTTGACGCTCATGTCGTTGTACGGCGCGAACGCCGTACTCCCGCTCGAACTCGTCGTTCCGACCGATATCGTCCGGGTGGCGGTTCCCGTCGCCCCGTCGTCGTCGGTGACGGTCAGCGTCACGGTGTAATCCCCGTCCGATCCGTACGAGTGGCTTACCGACCCACCCGACCCGGACGCGCCGTCGCCGAACGTCCAATCGTAGGACGCCACCGACCCGTCCGAATCCGAGGAGTCGCTCGCGTCGAAGCTCACCGACTCGCCCGGAGCGGGGAACAGCGAGGACGCGCTGAACGAGGCGGTCGGCGCACTATTGCTGGTTCCGCCGTCGCCACCGTCGCCACCGTCGCCGCCGCTCCCGTCGCACGGACCAACCTTCACCCAGACGGAGTCGCTCATCTCGGGTTCGTTGGCTTGCGTCCACCACTGGGCTTCCCAGAGCGCGTCGTTGTAGACGACACGGTCGCCGTCCGTGTACGCCGTATCCGATTGCCACGCCGAATAGCTGCTACAGTCGGCCGCCGACCCGAGCCCGCTTGCTCCTATCGCCAATGCCGAAAGTGCCGATGCATCCCTCAGTAGTCGTCTGCGAGTGTATTTCATGGTTTCTCGACTGAACCGCGATGGAGGCGACGACCAGCGGTCCCGCTCATCTGCGACCGCCCGTTCGTCTCCAAAGCCGCTGGCTATCGCCCCCGAGTACGCTCTAACTCCTTTGTTTTCTGAACTACGATGGTAAAATATACATATAGAGGTAAATAATTTTCTATAATTAAAATACACTAATTATTGGATATAACGTGGTGAGATGCTGGATGGTGGGAAGATGGATGTATTTGGCGCGAAATTGGCCATTCGGCGAAGTTCTCCCCTCGCCCCCTCGACACGATTCGTTCGTCACGGTTTTGTAATCTTCCGTGCATCGACGAGTATGGAAATTACCGGCTACGACCTGTACGAACTTCCGCCCCGATGGCTGTTCCTGAAGATCGAAACCGACGAGGGTGTCGTCGGGTGGGGTGAACCCATCGTCGAGGGACGTGCGAAGACCGTCCGGGCGGCGGTGTCGGAGATGCTCGACGGCTATCTGGTCGGGCGTGACCCTCGACAAATCGAGGACCACTGGCAGGCGCTGTACCGGAGTGGGTTCTATCGCGGCGGTCCCATTCTCATGAGCGCCATCGCCGGAATCGATCAGGCGCTGTGGGACATCAAGGGGAAGTACTACGACCTCCCCGTCTACGAACTGCTCGGCGGGAAGTGCCGGGACAAGATTCGCGTGTACCAGTGGGTCGGCGGCGACCGTTCGTCGGACGTCATCGAGGAGGCCAACCGACTCGCCGACACCGGTTACACCGCGCTGAAGATGGACGCGACGAACCAGACCCGTCACATCGAGACGGCCGCCACGATAGACCGGGTCGTCGACCGTATCCGGGGGGTGCGGGACGCCGTGGACGACACGGTGGACCTCGGCGTCGATTTCCGCGGTCGCGTCTCGAAGTCGATGGCGAAGACGCTCACCGCCCGGTTGTCCGACTGCAACCTCATGTTCGTCGAGGAACCCGTCCTCCCGGAGAACGTCGAACACCTCCCCCGAATCGCCGAGGGGTCACACGTTCCCATCGCCACCGGGGAACGACTGTACTCCCGATGGGATTACAAGCCGGTCTTCCGCGGCGGGGCGGTGGACCTCATCCAACCCGTCGTCTCCCACGCCGGGGGCATTTCGGAACTGGTGAAACTCGACGCGATGGCCGAAGCACACGGACGTGGCCGTCGCCCCGAACTGCCCGCTCGGTCCCATCGCGCTCGCGGCGTCGTTGCAGGTCGATACCGTGATTCCGAACCTCGCCGTGCAGGACCACGGGTTCGACGTCCACCCGTCGGCCCGCGGCCCCGCGTATGACTACCTCGAAGACGCCTCCGTTTTCTCGTTCGAGGACGGCTACCTCGACGTTCTCGACGGACCCGGTCTCGGTATCGATATCGACGAGGCCGCCGTCGAGGAACGGTCGGAGGGTCACGTCGAGTGGTACAACCCGACGTGGCGAAACGAGGACGGCAGCATCGCCGACTGGTAATCCCGGTCATCGACCAGTACTACTCGGCACCGATTTCGAATCACGAAATACTTATCAGCATTTAATTCCATACGTGGGTATGGATGATGGTGGCCAGACATCGATGGTTTCGGCGCCGAAGAAGACGTTCGCCCTGATTACGACGATGGCGAACCGCGGTGGAACCGTCGGGATTTCCGAACTCGCCGACGCGTTGGGATTCACCAGAAGCACCACGTACAAACACCTGGCGACGCTGCGGGAGTTGGGATACGTCGAGAAGGACGGGGTCGAATACTCCCTTTCGTACCGCTTCCTCGAAATCGGTTCCCGAATCCAGTACGATTCCGACCTCTATCGCGCCGGACGGCCCGCCATCGACCGACTGGCGACGACCACCGACGAGACGGTCAGCCTCGTCGTCAAACAGGGATCGTCGGCCATCGACCTCTACCAGTCCACGGACACCCCGTCGAAATCCGAACTCACCGACCGCTATCTCCACTGTACCGCCGCGGGAAAGGCCATCCTCGCGCGTCTCTCGCCGACGGAAATCGACGCGATACTCGACGACGTCGGACTCCCCGAGCGGACGGACAACACCATCACCGACCGGGACCGACTCGAACGCGAACTGGACGGTATCCGCGAGCGCGGCATCGCCATCGAGCGGGGCGAACAGCACCCCGAGCGAAACGGCATCGCCGTCGCGCTGAACACGACGGCGACGTCGCCGCTGTGTACGTGGCGGGGCACGCTGATCGATTGAGTAGCAAGCGACTCGAAGAGAACGTTCCGGGGCTGGTGCTCGGCACGGTCCGACAGCTCAAAACGGCACTCTGAGACGAAACGCCGAGTCTCTACGAGAATCGTCGTCTTCTCAGTAGTTGTAACTACACGCCAACCAAACACTTCTCCTCGAAACAAATGGGACGTTCGAGGCCTCCCTCTCATCCGAATCTGCGCACGTCTTCGTAGAGTTCGCTCTCCCATCGCACGCTCAACGATTGCCACTCTGATCGCCTCCTCGAAAAAACTCGAACTTTTCGCTCTGACCGTTCCCGGTCGCTAGAGATGGTCGAGCATCGCGTCCAGCAGCACCTCGTTCTTGTCGTTGGCGAACGCCCAGAACATCACCCCGCCGAAGTCGTTGTCCACGGCGTAATCGGTCTTGGCACCGATGGACTGCTCGTTGTCGTAGGTGATGAAGATGTCCTTCGACGGCGAGTAGAGCCACGGGACCTTCGCCGTGTCGTCCCAGTAGTAGTCGTACGCCGAACTCGGTTCGAGGTTCTGATTGATGTCCCAGAACTCCTTGACGCCGTTGTCCTGCCCCCACGTTCCGCTGGCGGCGCCGTCGAACGACTGGTACAGCCCGTCGTTCGTGCTGCTCGTGACGTTGGCGAAGCTCCGGCCGTAGAACGGCATCCCCATCGAGAGCTGTGACGCGTCGAACGCCGTGTTGGCCCAGTAGTTCATCGAAGCGTTGACGTTGAAGTCCGACGCCCGCGGCGACGGGTCGTTCGACTTGGCGTACAGCGGCGCGTCGTGGTTGGTGTAGTCGTCGAACGCGCCGTGGTAGTCGTAGGCCATGACGCTCGCGTAATCGAGCGCCTCCGCGTTCGCCGCGTGGTCCAGACCCTCCGCCTTGTCGGGGTCGGCGGACATCGCCGCGGTCAGGAGGTACTCCTTACCGTCCGCCGCCTCGGCGTCGTCGAGTTGCGAGCGGACTTCCTGCAGGAGCTTCGTGAACCGCGCCTTGTCACCGTCGCGGACGACGTTTCCGGATTTGCCGCCGCCGCCCGGATACTCCCAGTCGATGTCGATGCCGTCGAAATCGTTCTCCTGCATGATGTCGATGGCCGTACTCGCGAACCGCTCGCGGTTCGCCTGCGTGTTGGCCGCATCGGAGAAATGCGTCGAATCGCTCCATCCGCCGATGGAGAACAGGAACTTCGTGTTCGGGTCGTCCACGAGGCTGTCGAAGCCGGTCCAGTCCTGCCACGACTTCGGTTGGAGAACGTTCATCGCCGCGCTCTCCTGAATGTAGTCCACGGTGCCGTCCTGTTCGACCGTCAGGAACGCGTAGTTGACGTGCGACACCTTGTCCACCGGGATGTCGCCCGGATAGTAGTCCCGGTCCCATTGGGACCACTGCATGTAGTAGCCCGTGACGCGTTGGTCGAGCGACGTTCCGCCGTCGGCGACGGTGACGGTCTTCGTCGCGGAACCGGTCGCGCCCGAATCGTCGGTCACGGTCAGCGTGACGGTGTAGTTACCGGCGCTGCCGTAGCTGTGCGTGACGCTTTGGCCAGTCGCGCTGCTGCCGTCGCCGAACGTCCAGTCGTAGGACGTCACGGACCCGTCCGAGTCGGAGACCCCGAGGCGTCGAACGTGGCCGTCTCACCCGGCGCGGGTGAAATCGGGTTCGCGGTAAACGAGGCGGTCGGCGCAGTGTTGCCGTCCCCGCCGTCGCCACCGTCACCGCCGCTCCCGTCGCACGGGCCGACCTTCACCCAGACGGAGTCGCTCGTCTCGGGTTCGTTGGCTTGCGTCCACCATTGGGCCTCCCAGAGCGCGCCGTCGTAGACGACGCGGTCGCCGTCCGTGTAGGCGACGTCCGACTGCCAGTCGGAGTAACCGCTGCAGTCCGCCGCCGTCGCCAGCCCGCTCGCGCCGAGCGTCAGCGCTGAAAGTGCCGATACCTTGCGTAATACGTTGCGTCGCGTTTGTTTCATGGATTCGATTGATGGGGTCGTGACTCACGACCGGCATCGGTGTGCCGAAACTGTGTGACCGACCCTCATGGTTGGTTTGAGAGCACAACGATTTAAATTCATCTATTACTATAAAATAATATTTACATCTGGTACAGAACATTAAATTTTGCTGTCCTCTCGCGTCCGCATACGACGGGGCGAGTGTTTCGTCATAGTGACACCCGTTTCCGCAGTGAACACTTACGACCGTGGGAACGCAGTCGACTGGATCCGTTCGAAACGCGAGGTCCCGTGAACCTACCCCAATCTTCGGTCCGTTCCGACTCCATCCCATTTCTCAGAACGAAATCCTCGTCGTAGTCGGTTTGAACACCCCTCGACTGGCACTTCCACTGTGCGTCCCTTGTCGGTCGCTTCACCGATTTCGTGCGCAGCAACCGTTCGCGCTCGTCGTACGTTCGCCGAACGAGGCCGTCCGTCACGCATACGGCATCCGTGACGGGGGACGTGTTTCGTCATAGTGATAGTCGCGTCGGAAGCGTCCCGCCGTCGCATTTCTCCCGACGTTCGCCGCGATAGTTCGTCGTTGAACCACTCGGAACTATTACAACAATATCTCTGTAATGGATTCGGAGGCGACGGCATTCCCCGGTCACGAACCACCCGAGTTCCGATTCGTGGCACGGTTCGTCGTCCGCACCCGTTCCGCACTCCGCCCCATCCGTCTTTGTCCGTCTTCGTCCGTGCCGTCTCAGTCGGTCGTGTTCGCACTCAGTTTCGACCGGCTGGCCATGTCCTTACCGCGCAGGAGCCGATAACAGACGATACTCGCCTCCCCATTCGACAGGGGGTCACCCCCTTCTATTCCGTCGGGGAGAACGGAAGTCGGGACGTCCTCGCGGAGTTCGGTAGCCAGTAACCGACGGAATTCGTCCGCCGTGATCGGTGTCATCCCCGCCGTTTCGTCAGGCGAACTCCGTGCCCAATCGGACGGGTCCGTTTCGGTTTCCGTTTCCGACCGGAGTGCGGCCGTAGCTCGGCTCCAGTGTTGTGCACGCGAAACCGACAACGCCGACGTCGGATCCGAATCGTAGGAGTCGAAGAATCCCTTCGTCCCCAGATACTGCACTGCGGGTATCCACGCTTCGTCCTCGGTTTCGGCGACGTCGACGTCGTTGAAAAACGAGTACATGACTCCCGCCTCGCCGAGTGCGGATTGGAGTTCTTCGACGTCGATATCGGCGACCGGTACGCTCCGTCGTTGGGCGATTGCGGCCGCGAACCCTGCCGACTCGCCGATGTGGAGCCACGTCGGTTCGAGCCGAATCGTCCCGTAGGCCACGTGCGTGGAGGAGAGTGGAACGGGAACGAGCAGGTTGTCGATATCCTTGGGCAACAGCGCCCGGTACGGAACTTGGGACGGCCGCGTCACCTGCGAGGCGTAGAAGAATCCCTCGCGCTCGCTACCCACCTGTTGTTCCGTTCGGCAAGCGTGGGAGTCCAGCGGATATTCGGCGACCGCAATCGAATCGGATTTGATCGGCGTTCGATCCAGTCCCGGCGCGTGTCTCGCGTCGTTCTCGGTGAAGACGGCTCTGCCTTCCAACCGCCGTGCTTCCCGAACGTACAACTGCCACGGGAAGTTGTCGGTGTCGGTGAACTCGTCGGTGGCGAGCCCCCACTCGCGGGCGTCAGAACGCAATTCCTCCGGGACGGCATCGTCGTTCTGGAGGAAGTACAGCAGTCCCAACGCGTGGTTTTTGTGCCGTCGTGCGATTTCGTTCCGTCGCTCCCAGTCCGAATCCGGGTAGTCGTGGTTCTCGCCGGGCAAATCGGCGGCGTTCATGTCGGCCTTGTCGTTCGGAAGGTACCGGAGCAACAGATACCGACGAACCCCTGCTTCGACCATCTCGTCCAGTTCTTCGAGATACTCCTCACGGTCGTACTCGTCCGGTTTCTCGGGGAGCCGTCTCGTCTCCGGATTCCGGCTCAAACAGAGCCGGTAGTTGTAGGCCTGAATGGCGTCGTCGCCCTCGCCGGTGCTCCCCGGATATATCTCCGTCAGCCCGGCGGGATGGGGAACGATATCGAGGCGTCCCTGCTGCTTGTCGGTCGGCACGTGGAGCGGCCCGCGTCGGTCCATCGAAGCCGTATCGTCTCCGTCGCCAACCGCGGCGCGCGGGTAGAATCTGTCCCCGCGAATCCCGGTGAACAGTCGCCCCGCGAACTGCTCGTTGAACTCGGCCCGCGATTCCCGCCCAACGCGGTACGCCGTCCCGGCGGCGGCCATGAGGTCCCCCTCGTACGTCGCTTCGACGAACGTCGAACCGCTCACCTCGAACGTCGAATCGTCGTCGAACGATTCGAACGTGACCGATTCGAGCATCGACCCGTTTCGCGTCACGGCCGTCGGTCGGTAGCCACGTCGAACCGTCAGATTCGGTTCGTCGGCAACGAATTCCTCGAAGATGCTCTCGGCGATGTGGGGTTCGCAGATGTAACCGTCCTCGCAGAACTCGTACTGCTCCGAATCGGGACCGTATTCGCTTCGGTAGTGTTCCCGAACGGTCGAGAAGAACTCGTCGAGCAGCGGTGCTCGTGGCTTCTTGATGAGCGTGTCGGTGTAGCTGAGTCCACCGGCCATCATTCCGCCGAGATGCTGGTTGTAGGTGACGAGGAGGGTTTCTGCGCCGTTCCGTGCGGCACGGACCGCGGCTCCGATACCGCCCGCTGTTCCGCCGCCGACGACGACTGGATAGTGGTCTGCTGTCATTGTCAAATAAGTCGTGTATGTGCTGTCGATTGCTGTTGTAGTCGTATTCGAGTCGTTGTGCTGTTCGAGCTATCGCGTTATTCGAGTCGTTCGATGAGCGATGCAGTCGCGTCCGGCAGCAACGCCGCCGTGAACGCGTGTGCGGCGTGTTCTTCGAGACGCCGATGAGACGGCCGTGACGGTCGCCCGATTCCGAGCCACCCGGTGATTCGGGCGAGCGGGCGACGACGGTCCCGGTCCTTCCAATCCGGCGCTCGCGTCTCCAATTCGTAGTGGGCCAGTTCGTGGGCACAGACCGCCGTCCGAAGGGCGGTGTGGTCGAAATCCGCGTCCGCCGCGACGCGCCCTATTTGCGCGTCGTACAGCGTGATGACGCCGTTCGCGTAGGTGCCGAGCAGTCGTACGGCGTCGAGACCGTCCCAGGCGTCCTCCGCGATTCGAACACCCTCCGCTTCGGCGATTCGGTACGGGTCGGCGGTTCCGTGTCTCGCCCGGATGGCACGAGCACGGCGTCTTCCCGTCGATTTCGCTCGATCGAGTGACGAAATCGGTTCACCCCCTGCGTCTCGGCTCTCGTCCGCCGAGTTTTGAACCCCTCCGCTCATGGTTTCTCCGCGATGATGACGAGTTGCTCGGAGTCGGGGAGTTCGCCGAACTCGACATCGACCAGCGAGTGTATCTGTTCCCGCGAGGACACTCCGCTGACGTCCAGTAGTTGGTGACCGTGACAGACGTAGAGGTTGGGGAGTTTTGCCGAGGCGTTGCTGAACACGGATTCTTCGTCCAGCACCTTGCCCACGACCCGGTCGAGGATTTCCCCGGTCGCTTTGTAGACGCTGGCGTCGTTCAACTTGAGCTTGATGACGCCGCTTTCGTCGACTACGGCGGTTCGATTCGTGCTGTTCGTCACGAGACCGAAGAACTTCGAACTCGTCTCCTCGGCCTGGAAGACGGACAGTCCGTCGGTCGAAGCGACTCGATCGATGGTTACCGCATCGGCGTCGAGGCTCGACGCGGCCGTCTCCCTGAGTTCGCTCTCGTCGACCGCGCCCTGTGAGAGGTCGCGGGTTTGGAGTTCGGTCGAACCTTCGGCTTCCGCGCGGAGCAGGTTGCGCGAGCCATCGAACTCCACTTTCGCCTCGACGGTCTCCTGATTCGCGCCCATGCCGACCACGGAGTCGATTGCCTCCCGTCGGAGCTGTTGGATTTCGTCCTCGCCGGGGTCCATGACGTTCCGTTCGATGACGTCACGGACCATCGCCAGCCCGACGCCGATGGTGCTGATGGTCTCGTGATTGCGCGCGAGTCGGGCCTCGTAGTCGGTCGTCCCGGACAGGTACGGGACCAGCGCCGCGCTGCCACCACCGCCGCCGACCAATTCGAGGAGGTTCGTGTCGAGGTCGTACTCCTCCACGATGTCCTCGATGACGGGGAGTATCTTGCCGATGCTCGCATCGAGAACCATTTCGGCGGCCGTCTCGACATCGACGCCCAGTTCCTCGGCGAGCGGTTCGAACGCGCGCCGCGCCGACTCCGGGTTCCCCGCCGCGTACGCGTCCTCACCCACGTACCCCAGCAGGTTCGCCGCGCCGCTCGGCGTGAGCGCGTACCGGCTTCCGTCCTCGGTTTCGACCGCGACGTACTCGGGGTCCTCCGGTTTCGGGCGGACCTTCACGAGCGACGGTGAGCGGATTTCCTCGCGGTCGGCGTACACCGCGTACGGGAGGTCCGCGATGTGGGCGCTTCGAGGACCGACTTCGGCGATTTCGTCGCCGTCGAGACGGATCATCGACCCGCCGGCGATTCCCTCGGTCCGGATGTCGAGCGTTCGAGGAACGTCGTGTGCCCCCCGATTTCGGCGGCCTTCCACTTCGGTTGTCCCCGTTCGATGACGCTGATGTCGCTACTCGTTCCGCCGACCTCGATGAAGATGCCGTCGGTGATGTTCTCGTACATCAGCGCGCCCGCGACACCTGCGGCCGGGCCGGAGAGGATGGTC
Organism: Haladaptatus sp. R4; assembly: GCF_001625445.1. Classification (NCBI taxonomy): domain Archaea; kingdom Methanobacteriati; phylum Methanobacteriota; class Halobacteria; order Halobacteriales; family Haladaptataceae; genus Haladaptatus; species Haladaptatus sp. R4. The sequence continues at coordinate 358,959 of NZ_LWHG01000029.1, forward strand.
TGGATGGGACGGCGCTCCATCTCCCCGATTTCCATGACGCCACCGTCCGACCGCATTATCATCAGCGGCGCATCGATACCCATGCCGCCGATGCTCTCGACCGTCGAACGCGAGGTCTCTATCATCCGCGGGAGGATACTGCCGTTGACGACCGCGGTTCTGGTTCGGACTTTCAGTCCGTATCGCTTCGAGACGACGTTCGCCCCGATAGCGGCGAGTCCGTCCTCGACCACGATGTCACACACCGCATCCTCGGCAGTCGGGTCGTCCACGCCGAACGCTTCGCTCACGACGACGGCTTCGACACCGCTCGCCTCGAACCCATCGAGAATCGTCCGGATTTCGTCCGTCGGAATTCCGTCGTCCAGCATGACGAACCCGTGGTCGCATTCGATGACCTGCGTGTCGTTCAACGAGATGTTGCCGACGTCGGTTTCGGACCGGCCGCGGCGACCTTTGAGGCCGCGACCCATTCCGATGACGCCGACTTTCGCGACGTCGCCTTCCAACAGCGCGTTCGTCGCCTGCGTCGTCCCGTGTGCGATAAACACAACGTCGTCGGGGGTCGCGTTCACCGATTCGAGGACGGTCGAAGCCGCTTCGACGATGCCCGCCGCTACCCCGGCGTCCGCGTCGTGGGTCGTCGGTACCTTCACCTGTTCGATGAGTTCCAAGGTGTCGGTGTCGATAGCCACCGCGTCCGTGAACGTTCCGCCGACGTCGATCCCGATGCGTATCCGTGTCATTTTAGAGTCCAAAGAGGTAGACCGAGACGATAACTCCTACTGCCGCCGTCGCCCACGCGAACGGGAGGATGCTTTTCGTTATCTCGTTGACGTTGATATCCATCTCGTCGGCCGTCCACGCGTTGTGCGTGTTCGTCGGATCGGCCGGTGCCTGCACGCGGAGCGCGCTTACGGCCGTCGTCGTGATGAGCGCCGGGTTGATTCCGATGGCGGCGAGCACGCCGATAATTCCGCTTCCAAGCCCCCACAAGTTCAGCGGTCCGCGATACAGCGCCAGCGGGGCTAGAACGATGAACATCACCGCGTAGAGTATCATGTTCTGTGGGATGATGAGGGTCAACAACGGTTTCATCGTCGCCGCAACCGGCTCCGCGAAGACCGCTTGGAGAAGCCACCCGATTGCCACCATCAGCGCGATGGCGGGTGCAGCGTCCGAAATCCCCTCGTGAAACGCGTACGTGACCTGATTGAGGGTCCCTTTCAGGTTCTTGAACCCGGCCAGTCCGGGTTTGCTCGCCACCGCCGCGTACAGGATTCCGATGACGAAGGCGGGGAGAACTGGACTGCCGACGATTACCAACAGCACCGGCAATATCGGCGCGAGCAGTGCGTACGTCGGCACTACGGACTCGAACTGTTGTTCGATTTCGTCCGACGTGACGGACGCATCGTCGGCGCTCGTCGCCCACGTCGCCTGAATGTTGCCCCGGTGGGTCTGAAATCCGATGTACGCCAGTCCCGCGATCAGCGCCGCGATTCCGGTCGGAATCGCCCAAGACAACACCCGTTGCAGTTCGATTCCGGTCACGTCGGCGTAAAACACCCAGTTGGCGGGATTGAACATGACGCCGTTCCCGTACGCGAGGAGGACGATTCCGGCCGCGATTTTCCGTTGAAAGCCGATACTGACCATTATCGGGAAGACGATGGTCGCGATCATGATGAACGCGCCCAGTCCCGAAATGCTGGTCGCGATGACCGCGACGGCCAGATAGAGCAGAATCGAGACGACGATCGCGTTATCGCCGCCGAGTTCCGCGGCCGACTTCACTATCTCCTCGGCGATACCGGTCTGCTCGATCATCGCCCCGAGTGCGGCACCGAAGAACACGGCGACGAACGCCGATGCCAGCCTCGTCGAACCGCTTACGATGACCGTATTCGTTATTCCATTCAGTCCAAGCCCACCGACGGCCGCGATACCGAGCGCCATTGCGGCCAGTGCCACGAAAGTAGGCATGAGTTCCGTCATCATCAGAATTCCGAACACAGCGAACACGACGAGAATTCCGATTGCCCCGATGAGTTCCATACGTCTCAAACACCGACTTGATGTGCACAAAGCCAGTATATAATTATTTTCTAAGAAATATGTCATTATATACTTATGAATACTGGCCAATTATGGGGGGAAGAAATAACTGGGTTCCAATACGATGATTCGGATTCAATCAGAATTTGGTTTCTCAACCACGCAAAATGCGGATTTCTGACCCTTGGGTTCTCGAACCAACCGCTCAGATTCACACGATCCAACGTCTCGAATCTACATATGTTTTCTTACTATTTTAAATTGTCATTACTTGATGTATTCCGCTGTGCGGAACGCGTGGACTGTGTTGTTGTCTCTTTTATAAATGACTGTTCGTGATGGTTGTCCTGTGGAGGAATAACGGCAACCCGTTCCGCATAGTGAAATAACAGTTCTACTAAGCGGAACAGTACTTATGTTGGTGCGACACGTGCGTTCCGACATGAATGACACGACGGAAAGCCCGATTCAGGCGCTCGATACCGGTATCGAACTCCTCGAAACGCTTGGCGAACTGAACGGCGCGGGCGTTTCGGCCATCGCGGACGAAGTGGGGCGACCGAAGAGCACGGTTCATCGCCACCTCAAAACGCTCGAAAACAGAGGTTACGTGCTCAAGGATGGCACGGAGTACTACGTCGGCTTGAAGACGTTGCGCCTCGGCGCGAACGCGCTCAATCGACATCTCGTCTATCCGGTCACGAAATCGGTCGTCAACAGCCTCGTCGAGGAGACCGGTGAATCGGCCGCCGTCGCGGTCGAGGAATCCGGGCAAGCGGTGTACCTCTACTACAACCGGACGGACCACGCGGTGAAAACGGACGCACGGCTTGGAATTCGCCTGTATCTCCACTGTACCGGTACCGGGAAAGCGATACTGGCACATATGTCGGACGAACAAATCGATCGAATCATCGACCAGCACGGACTCCCACGGCGGACGGAACACACCATCACCGACCGGGACGAACTGGACGCGGAACTGGAGCGGGTGCGTCGGGAGGGCGTTGCGTTCGACGACGAGGAACGGTTGGACGGAATGCGCGGCGTCGCAACGCCGATACTGAACCAGGAAACGGGCGACCTCTTGGGCGCACTCACGGTCGCAGGACCGACCCATCGAGTCCACGGCGATTGGTTCCGGGAGGACATCCCCGAACTGCTCCAGCGCGCGACGAAGATGGTGGAAGTCAACCTCACGTACCGATAGCGCGCGGGATAGGTGAACTCAAGTTCCCGCCCGAACTCGGTTTCGACATGACACCACGGACGTACACCCACGACATCGAGGTTCAGTTTCGTGACCTCGATACCCGCTCGCACGTCAATCACGTCGTTTACGCCAGCTACTTCGAACGCGGGAAAGAACGGCTGTTCGAGGAGGTGCTCGATACCTCGCTCTCGTCCGCACCGACCGTGGTGCGGTCGCTGGACGTCGAGTACGTGGCCCCCATCGAACCGGACGCCACCGTCACCGCGGCGCTCGGTCCGGTCGAAACCGGCGAGACCAGCCTCACCATCGAATACGAACTCGTGACCGAGGACGACACCGTCGCCACCGGCCGAACGGTCTCCGTCTACCTCGACGACGACGGCCAGCCAACCCCGCTTCCCGACGCCTGGCGGGACGCGCTCGCACCGTATTGCGCGGACGAAGCGGATTAACGAGGCCGTTCGTCGTCCGGCGGGCGAAGCGCGAACGCACCGACCCCGGCGGCGATGGCGAGACCGCCGCCGACGAGGAATACCGGCGTCCACCCCGCGACCCCGGCGAGCCATCCGGAGACGACCCCGCCGAAGACGCCACCCAGTATCTTCGCCGAATAGAGGACGGCGTAGTTCGCCGAGGAGTGACGTTCCCCGTAGTAGTCGGCGACGAGGCTCGGAAACAGCGTGTACTGTGATCCCTCCAAACCGGCCGCCACGACGAGGGCGAGGAGGAATCCGAGCGACGACCCGACCGCTCCCGTGCCGACGAGCGACAGGAGTCCGATTCCGCAGAGCGAGAACGTCACCGTCATCAATCGCTCACGACTGACACGGTCCGAAATCCCGCCGACGACGAGTTCGCCGATGGCGTCCGCGACGGGGAGGATGGTCGCCGTCAGCGTCACCAGCAGCGCGGCGAACCCGAACTGGTCCGCGAACGGAATGAGGTTCGCCGTGAGCATCAGCCCCGCCCCGGAAATCCCGACGAATAGGGCATACATCGTCCAGAACTGCCACGTCCGGACGACTTCGCGCCACGTGTACTGGCGACCCGTTCCGATTCCGGTCCACTCGCTCGCCGTTTCCGATCCCTCGTCGCGGGCGTCATCGACGAAATCCCTGTGAGCTTCATCCTCACCGCCGTCGTTGTCAGCGTCCTCGTTTTCACCAGTCTCATCATTGGCCTCACCAGTCCCAATATCGACCTCACCCGCCTCGTCATCATCTCTACTGCCGTCGTCCAGCCAATCCTTCGGGGGATCACGAAGGACGAGCGCACACGCGATGACGCCGATGCCGACGAGCAGGCCGATGGTTCGAAGCCCCGGCAGAAACGCACCGGAAGCCGATTGGAACCGAATGTAGGGGACGAACAGCGCGCTCCCCGCGGTGAACGCCATCGAACCCGCACCGGTGGTGATCCCGCGACGGTCCGGAAACCACTTGAGGGCGGTGTTGATGGCGACCGTGTACACCATTCCGGTTCCGATGGCCCCCAACGAGTAGAGCAGATACACCTGCCACAGTTCGGTGGCGAACGTCAGTCCGACGTACCCGCTCCCGGCGAGCACGCCCGCCAGAACGGCCATCGGTCGTGGTCCGTGATTGTCCCGCCACCACCCTGCGGGGAACTGTGACCCTGCCTGAAAGAACACGTACAGGCTGAACACCGCTCCGAGCGCGGACAGCGGAACCCCGAGGTCCCGCGCCAGCGGTCCCTGCACCGACGACCACATGTACTGGTACGGGCTGACCAACCCCATCATGACGACGCCAGCTACGATCTGCCACCACCGCGAAAACCCCAGTATGTCCCGCGCTCGCGTCGAAACGTCGCTTCCCTCCGTTTCAGATATCATCGCTCGGTGTCGAATCCTGATACGCACTCAAACGGCTGTACGCCGTCACGACGACGACGAGCGTGATACGCGTTACGGCGGAAATACGGGGTGACAGTACCTCGACGACTCTAACCGGTCCCTCGAAACCGGTATGGGGCGTCTCCCTTCCGTATTCGAAGGCTCTGCTAGTAGCCGCTCTGTCTATACCCTCCCCAGCGAGTAGGGACGAACGATGGAGAAACAAAACCGCCCGATGGAACCCGAGGTGCAACATCCGATGTTCGCTGCGGTGGAAACCAGCCGACGGCGAGCGACTCTCGCGATACTGCTCGACCGAACGGCGGCAACGGACGAGCGGGAACTCGCCCGTCTCCTCGCGGCGACCGAGGAGGGAACACCGGTGGCGGACGTTTCGGAGGAAGACGTGCAGACCAACCGCCTCGACCTCCACCACAAACAACTCCCGGTGTTACGGAACAGCGGTCTCGTTGACTGGAACGAGGGGACCGGAACCGTGACCACGACGGACCACCGCGCGCTTACCGACCCGCGATTCCGGCAACTCCTCGAAACCGAGGAAACGGGGGTCGACGACGTCCTGTTCGGTTTGTCGGACCGACGCCGCCGGTATCTCCTCTCCGTCCTCCGTGACAATTGGGAGACCCGAACCGCAGTGTCGCGCTCGGTCCTCGCCCGTCGAATCGCTCGACACGAAACCGATACGGAGGAACCGGATCAGTCGACGCTCGACGAAATCCTGCTGGCCCTGACCCACATCCATCTCCCGATGCTCGCGACGGCCGATATCGTCCGATACAACCCCGAATCCGGTCGGGTTGCGTACGCCGGAAATCCAGCGCTCGAACGGGTCGTGACGATCTTCAACGAACCGGACAACCGCTCGGTGAGCAGGCTCGTTGGATTCTTCGGCGGGTTATTGACCTCCTATCAGGAGGCGGGTGGGGGGCGGGCACCTCGCTCGACTGGCCGAGTTTCTGGAGAGACCCGCATCATGGGTAGACCGCTGGAACTGTGGGCGTTCATCTTCGCCAACACGCTGCTGTTCGTGATGAGCAGTCTACTGATGACGCTGAGCTTCATCGCGTACTATCAGAACCCGAAAATGAAATCGTATCTGCTCTCCACCATCGGGTTCGTATTCATCGTCCTCGGCGGTCTCGTGGACCCGGTGTATCGACTAATAATCCGTGGCGAATACTTCCTGAACGGCACCGAACGCCTGCTCCTCCAGTCGAGCGAAGGCGTGCTGCTGTCGATCGGGCTTGGCCTCCTCTTCTACGCCATCATGCGCCACGACGTCGCTCATCGCCGACGGATGGCCACGATTCCATGGACACGGACATCTACGGCTTCGACGAACACCGGCACGACGATTGAACGACCCGTCGGCTATTTTCCCTCTCCTTCGGCACCCCGACCGACCATGACCGTGTTTTTGATCAGGTTCTTGTGACCGCGATGCAGGCGCTCGGAGAGCGCCTGCTGGGGAGATGTCGAGGTCCCGCGCGAGATCGTCCATCGTGACCTCCTGTGGAATCTCGAAGTAGCCGCGCTCGAACGCGGCTTCGAGCGTCTCCTGTTGTTGCTCCGTGAGGCCGAACCGGCCGCCTTTCCCCTCGTCCAACCGGTAAATGCGCTTGACGTCGAACGTCAGGTCGTTGTTCGTACAGTAATCGTACGTTCTCGACAGCGAACCGTACTCCGGAAACAGCGCCCGGACGTGCCACATTCCGTCCCGTCCGAACGCCGCCAAAATGGTTCCCTCCTCTTCGACCAGAATTTGCACGAGCGTCTGGATGGAATCTATCCAGTCCATCTGGTACAGCCATTCGCCGTCGAGTTCGGCGACCAACCGAACGTTCGCGGTGCTCGGGTCGCCCTCCAGCGCCCCCTGTACCCGCTCGCCGTCGGCATCTTCTCCACTCACCCAGATGAACGGCATGACTCGCTCGGGGTCGTGAGCGACGATTCGCTCGATTTCGAACGCCAACCCCTCTACCGCCGTCCCCGTTTCCCAGAGCGCGAATTCGTCCGCCGGAATTTCCGCCTCTACGACGACACCCATGACCGATACTAACGTTCGCTACTGCAATAACGGGCACGCCCACGGGGGAGATATTTACGAGCGGATACGAAACCGGTACACAATTTTACCAGCGGATACGAAACCGGTACACTACTCTTCGGTTACCGATTCGATACCTTCCGATATCGCCACGCTCCGTGTGTTCTTCTCCGTCTCGATTCGCCATCGCTCGATGTCCTCGTACTCCGCCAGCAGGTCGCTGACGCTCCGTTTCAGCGAATCGTCGTTGACGTTTACCTCGAACCGATACTGCGGCCGTCCGGACCCGATTCGGTCGATGTTCGCGCTGACGAGCGCGTTGTCGAAGTAACACGGCGATACTTTCGTCATCACGTGTTTGTACACCGTGTTCTCGACCGCACGGAGGCCTTTCCGCGCCGCCGTGTCGGCCGCACGGGTCGCGTGTTCCACCGCTTCTTGCCCCTCTTCGGCCGCGTCCTCTAAATCACCGTCTTCGAGCTCTTGAATCGTCCCCCCAATACTATCCCCCGCGGTACTGATATCTTCCAGCGGAGTTTTCCCGGCTTTTTCACCGTCCCCCTCGCTCGTGCTGGCCTGTTCCGCGGTCTTCTCGTTGACCTCTTCCCCGAATCGTTCCTCCGCCTTTGGACGCCACTCGTCCCAGTCCTCGAACTCTGCCCCGGAAATCCCTTCCGCTTCCAGCGCGGCAGTGATGCGCTCGCCGTGCTCGACCACGGCGACCCATCCACCTTCCTGCTTGAACCCCGAAACGCTCTCTTCCATGGATAGGTGATACGGGGTCAGCGTGGCTATCCTTCGTCCCGGGATATCCCTGCAGTTTATACGCGAACCGGAACTCGCGCCCGAAGCGTTACCACTCGGCGAAACTCCCGTCGTCGTGATGCCAGATTGGATTGTGCCACATCACGTTCGTGTTCGGCACGCTCCCGAACTCGCTCTTCGTCGATGGACACGCCGAGTCCCGGCGCGTCCGGTGCCGTCACGTACCCGTCCGCGAAGCCGAACACCGATGGGTCTTCGAGGAGGGCCAAGCCGGTACTCCGTTCCACGTCGTGAAGGTTCAAACTGTGTTCCTGTACCACGATGTTCCCCGAGCAGAACCCCACTTGGAGGCTGGCGGCGAGCGCGATGGGGCCGAGGGGACAGTGGGGAACGAGCGCGACACCGTGCGTCTCGGCTATCGTGGCTACCTTTCGCATCTCCGAGATACCCCCGACGTGCGTGATGTCGGGGTTGAAGACGCCGACGACGCCGTCGATGAGCGCCTCCTCGAACTCCCACCGCGAGTACAGTCGCTCGCCGGTCGAAACCGGCACCGTGGTGTGCGTGGCGACTTCCCGAAGCCGTCCGTTCTGCTCCGGCGGAACCGGCTGTTCGAAGTACATCGGGCTGTACTTCTCCAGCGCGCTCACGATCCGTTTCGCCATCGGAAACGAAACGCGGCCGTGGAAATCGATGCCGATGTCCACGTCGTCGCCGACGGCGGTTCGAACCGCCCGCAATCGGGATTCGACGGCGTCCACTTCCGCCGGAGACGCCAAGGGTCGAAACTCCATGGTTCCGTTCATCTTCAGCGCGGAGTAACCCGCGGAGACCATCTCGCGGGCCGAGACGGCGATTTCCTCGGGTGATTCGCCGCCGATCCACTGGTGAACCCGCAGTCTGTCCCGAACCGGTCCCCCGAGGAGCGCGTGAACGGGCGCGCCGTAGTGTTTTCCCTTGATGTCCCACAGCGCCATGTCGATACCGGCGATGGCGCTCATCAGAATCGGGCCGCCGCGGAAGAACCCGCCGCGATACATCGTCTCCCAGTGTTTCTCGATGGGGAGCGGTCCTCGCCGACGAGATACGTCTCCAGCAGTTCCTCGACCGCGCCGCGAACCGCCTTGATCCGTCCCTGCACTATCGGCTCTCCCCAGCCGACGGTTCCGTCGGTGGTTTCTAGCCGCAGGAGGAGCCACCGGGGCGGCACTTCGAACAGTTCGTAGTCGACGATGCGCATACGCGACCCTCTCGGTGGAACCACTTGATCCTTCCGTGCATCAACGGAACGGGGGAATCAAATGAACGTTCGATGCGACGGTCGTTATTCGCTCGTGCCGTAGCTCTCCAGTTTGCCCTGTATCCGCCGAATCTCCTCGTCGGGGAGGATATCGGGCGTCCCGACGGTGGACGCGAGGTGATGGATCCGGGCGCAGTACTCGACCATCTCGGCCACGTCGAACGCGCTGGCGAGCGAGTCGTCGGCCGTCAACACGCCGTGGTTTTTCAACAGCGTCGCGTTGAACTCGTCACCGAGTGATTCCGTTGCCGCTTCACCGAGTTCGGGGGTGGCGTGGGTCCGATACTCCGCGACCGGGACATGCGTTCCCGCGAACGCCACGAGGTAGTGCGACGCCGGAATCGGTTCGCCGAGCGCCGCGAAGGACGTCGCGTACGGCGAGTGGGTATGAACGACGCCGCCGACGTCGTCGCGCCGCTCGTACACCGCCAAGTGCATCGGCAGTTCCGTCGATGGCTCCCGGTCGCCCGTGAGGACGTTGCCGTCGAGGTCCACGACCGGAACGTCCCACACGTCGATTTCGCTGTAGGGGACGCCGGACGGGCTAATGGCGATGTGTTCGTCGTCGATTCGCATGCTCAGGTTTCCGCCGGTTCCCTCGGTCAGTCCGCGTTCGATGAGTTCGATGCCGTACTCGCGTATCGCGTCCCGTTCGTCGTGATATGGGTCTTCCGTTTCGTCCATGTTGTCTCCTATTCGCTCCACCGTTGTGATTACTCCGATGTGACGCCGACGTCAGCCATCCGATCGGAGAGTTCGGATTCCGCTTCCTCGGTGAGTGTTCGGTGATGAATCGCGTTCCCGGTTTCCGTGTCGAAGAGGTACACCGTCTCGGCGGGGATATCGGCGTACAACTCCTCGCCTTCGTCCACCGGACGCTGGCCGTCGATCTCCACGACGAACGTGCCGTCGTGCGACTGTTCGACCGGTTTGAGGTACAGATAGCGGATACTACCCATCGGCTCCACGACGTCGACCGTACATCGGAACCCGTTCACGCCCTCCTCCTCGGTTCTGATCTCCACGTCTTCCGGTCGGACGCCGATGGTCACGCGCTCGTGTCCCTCGGTGGACGCCGCGATGTCCTCGGAAAGTTCGTAGTCGAACCCGTCCGCGAGGAGCGTTCGCCCCTCGCGTTCGGCTTCGAAGAAGTTCATCGACGGCGACCCGATGAAACTCGCGACGAAGAGGTTTTCCGGCCGGTAGAAGCATTCGAGTGGGGTGCCGATCTGCTGTAACTCGCCTTCGTTGAGGACGACGAGGCGGTCGCCCATCGTCATCGCTTCCGTCTGGTCGTGGGTGACGTACAGCGTCGTCACGTCCAGTTCGGACTGGAGGCGGTTGATTTCGGTCCGCATGACGGTACGGAGTTTCGCGTCCAAATTGGACAGCGGTTCGTCCATCAGGAACGCGTTAGGGTCGCGGACGATGGCGCGGCCGAGCGCGACGCGCTGTCGTTGCCCACCGGACATCTGGGACGGGTTGTTGTCCAGCAAGTTCTCGATGTCCATCGTCCGTGCAACGCGTTCGACGCGCTCCTCGATTTCCTCGTCCGAGAGGTCGGTGGACATCTTGAGGCCGAAGCTCATGTTCTCGCGGACGCTCATGTTCGGGTAGAGCGCGTAGTTCTGGAACACCATCGCGATGTCCCGATCGCGTGGCGACATCCCGTTCACGAGTTCGTCCTGAATCCAGATGTCACCTTCCGTCTGTTGTTCGAGTCCCGATACCATCCGGAGCAGGGTCGATTTCCCGCTCCCGGACGGTCCGACGAGGACGACGAACTCGCCATCCCCGATGTCGATGTCGACATCATCGACGGCAGTGATCTCACCCTGCCGACTGTCGAACCGTTTGACGACGCTGTCGATACTGATTCCTGCCATTGGTCTAGTATGCTCGTTCTTCCCAAATAAATGTTGACTTTATTCGGTTCATTTCAAATCCCATATATTTATTCCTTCAACACGGCTCCGAAGCTCAGTCCCGACGCGAGGTAGCGATTCGCGGCGACGAGAAGCACCAACACCGGGATGATCATCGTCATCGACGCGGCCGCCAGCATCGACCACTCGATGTTTCGGGAGCCGATGAAGCCGTACACCGCCAGCGAAAGCGTCTGTGCGTGGTTGTTCGTGAGGATGAGCGAGAACAGTAGCTCGATCCACGCGAAGATGAAGCTGATGATGGCGACGGAGATGATGCCCGGGAGCGCCGAGGGCAACACGACCTTCCGGAACGCCTGTGATCGCGTCGCGCCGTCCACGAGCGCCGCCTCTTCGAGCGATTCCGGAATGCCGTCGAAGAAGGCCTTCATCACCCAGACCACCAGCGCGATGTTGATGGTCACGTACATGAACACCAATCCGACCAGCGTGTCGTAGAGGTGGAACGTCCGGAAGATGACGAAGAACGGGATCACCACGGCGATGGGTGGCAACATCCGGGACGACAGTATCCAGATGAGCACGTCCGGCTTCTTCGGCACGTCGTAGCGCGAGAGGACGTACGCGCCCGGAACGCCGATCACCAGCACGATGATCACCGAGGCGGTGACGCTGATGAGGCTGTTGGTGAGCGCGTGGACGAACGACGGGTCGTTCGCCAACTGCATGTAGTTGTACACCGTCGGCAGGAACACCCACTTCGGCGGGAGGTCCAGCGCGTGTCCCGGCGGTTTGAGGGACATGAACCCGATCCAGCAGAGTGGGGCGAGACAGACGAACGCCCACACGAGCAGGACGACGTGTCGCCCCACGTTCTTCGCCCTATTCGAGACCGCCATCACTCCAACACCCCCTCGAAGCCGACGACGCGAATCAGCACGTTACAGATGATGAGGACGACGACGAGGTACACGATGGCGAGCGCGCTCGCCGCGCCGATGTCGATGTACGTGAACCCGGTCTGGAAGATTTGGATGCTGATGAGCTTCGTCGCGTTGCCCGGGCCACCGCGGGTCAGTCCGTACACTGTCCCGAACGTACGGAACAGGTCGATGAGGCGGATGAGGAACGCCACGAAGATGACCGGTTTCATGTACGGGATGATGACGTGGACGTACGTCCGCCACGTCGGCGCGCCGTCGATGCGCGCCGCCTCTTTCAGTTCGTCCGGAACCGACGACATCCCCGCGTAGAGGATGATGAACATGAACGGCGTCCAGTTCCACGCGTCCATGAGGATGACCGTCAGCAGCGGCAGGTTCGTGAGGAAGTTCGGTGCCACGAAGGGCGTGTACGTGTTGATGGCGTACGCGATGATACCGAGTTGCGGGTCGAGCATGATCCGTCCGATCATCGCCAAACTGACCGGCGCGACGGCCATCGGCAGGATGAAGACGATCCTGTAGAACGTCTCGGCCCACCTGTTCTCCACGTTCGTCAGCAACGCGGCGAGGAAGAACCCGATGACGAGTTCGAGGATCAACGCACACGTCACGAAGATGGCCGTCACCGTGATCGACTTCCAGACGACGGGGTCGGTGAATATCACCCGGAAGTTGTGGAGTCCGGTGAACGTCCCGAGTTGCTCGGGGTGGACGTAGTTGTAGTTGACGAGGCTGAGGTACAGGTCGTATATTCCGGGGAAGATCGTGATGAGGAGGACGACGAGCACCATCGGCGTGGCGAGCCACACCGGGAGGTACTCGTTCCACGCGCTGCGGAATCGCCCCTCGGACTGCGTTCCTTGGTTCGTTCCTGATTGGGTGTCGAGACTCATGGTTTGTCGGTCGAATTCGTCGTTCTGTGGTGGTTCGGTGATCGACGGTTAGTCGATGGTTGTCGGTTGTCGATTGTTCGGTGGTCCGCCGTCGGTCGGTGGTTCGGTTCTCGATTCATGTCAGTTCCCTCCGACGGTCAACTCGGCCTGCTGTGCCGCTTTCTTCATCGCTGAATCGACGGACTTCCCGCCGGTTATGGCCTTCTGGAGTTGGATGGAGTACTTCTGGGCCCAGACGGGGTACATCGCGTCGTACGGCTCCGTCTCGGCGCTCTTCAGCGATTCGAGGGACACCTTGCTGAACTCCTCGCCGTACTTCTTCTCGTACGCCTTCTCCGACCAGATGGATTTTCGCGTCGGGAACGAGGCGCTCCGCTGAATCGCCATCCATCGCTGGGTCGGCTTCGACGTGGCCCAGAGCATGAACAGGAACGCCGCCTCGGAGTGTTTCGCGGCCTTCGACGTGGACAGTTGCCACGTGAACGCGCCCGGCGCGAACTTGCTTTCCTTCGTCTTCGGCGTCACCATCTTCGCGACGCCGATGTCGCCGCCGTCCGGGGAGGCGTCCGCCAGGGTCCCCCAGAACAGGTTCGCGTCGTTCATCACGTGCGCGGCGGTGCCCTGTTGCATCGCCGCGACGACTTCGGACCACGTCATGGTGCCGATGGATGGCGGGCCGTAGTTCTGGAGCGCTTCCACGTAGTACTTGCCCGCCTTCTTCGCCACGTCCGTGTCGAGGCCGGACTTTTCCGGATACGATTTCCATAGCTTGCCGCCGTACTCGCGGAGCCACGCGTCCATCGTGTAGACGTTCATCCCGTACCCCTTTTGACCGCGGTTGACGAGCCCCGAGACGCCGTCTTCGTTCTCCTGAATGACTTTCGCGTTGTGCAGGAACTGGTCCGTCGTCTTCGGAATCGACAGGTCGTGTTTCTCGTAGAGGTCCTTCCGGTAGAACATCGTGTGGACCTCGACGGTTATCGGCATCCCCGTCCACTTTTTCGTCCGCCCGGCCCCGTGGACCGCCTCCTGACACACGCCGAGAAGGTCATCCCGGTTGTACCAGTCCGGGTCGTAGAGGTCGTCGTCCTGGAAGTACGGGTCGAGGTACTGGAGCCACCCGGCCTGCCGGAACTGGTTGACGACTTGGTCCATGAAGAACACGTCGAACTTCCCGGCCCCGGTGCTCACGTCGGTCAGCCGCTTCGTTCGGAACTGCTGTTCCGGGAGGATGTTCCACACCACGTCGATCCCCGTGAGTTTCTCGAACATGGGAACGAGCGGTCGAATACTGTCGATCCACGCGTGCTGGACGGCACCGACGTTGACCTTCTTCCCGGAGTGTTTCTTCCACTCAATGTTCGCGTCGGTGTACGCCGAGAGGTCGATGGTCCCGTCTCCCTTCGACGGGTCCACGGTCTTCGTTCCGTCGCCCCCCGAGCTCGCACTGCCGCCGCGCGTACAGCCGCTCAACGTGAGCGCTACACCCGTCCCCGCGTACGCGAGGAAGTCGCGGCGCGTTCTATTCGTCGTCATCGTTCACCCGATCCGTTGCGCTGATTCGGTTGCTGGTGTTCATGGTTCTGTGTCCGCCTGTCATCCACACCGCTGTCCCGTGAGGGGACGTCGTGTCACACCGTCCGGTTCGATGCGGTTCAGCTATCCACGCGAGTAATTTGATTACAGATAATTAAGTATTGTCCTTATCGATGATCACGTTGATAGTTCATATCTCGTATGCTACCACAACGACTATGTTCAGCGAATCGCTCACCGTAGCCATGGACTGTGACTTGACAGACCGTACCGCCCTCATCACGGGTGCTGGCCGCGGAATGGGAAAGAAAACGGCGAAGACGTTCGCACGAAACGGTGCCGACGTCGTCATCAACGACGTGGACCCCGACGTGGCGGAGGAGACCGCCGCGGAAGTCCGGGACCTCGGCGTCGAAGCAGTCGGCATCGCCGCCGACGTGAGCGACGCCGCGGAAGTCCAGGCGATGGTCGAACGGGCGACGGAGGAACTGGGTCCCATCGACGTCCTCGTGAACAACGCGGGCGTCGGCGACGCCGGGCCGTTCGTCGATGACTCCTACGACGACACCTTCGAGTTGAACCTCGACGTGCACCTCTACGGGTCGCTGAACTGCACTCGCGCGGTCATCGACGGGATGGTCGAGCGCGGCTACGGGAAGGTCGTCAACATCACGTCGATTCACACGAAAAACGGCGTCGGGATGTCGCCCGCCTACGACGTGGGTAAGTACAGCCTGCTCGGGCTAACCAAGAGCCTCGCACTGGAACTCGGCCGCGAGGGGGTCCGCGTCAACGCCGTCGCACCGGGATGGGTGAACACCAGAATGACCGAGGGATTCAGCGACGACGTTCGCCAGCAGATTCTGGACAACAACCCGGTCGGCCGACTCGCGGAACCCGAAGACATCGCGAACGCCGTGACGTTCCTCGCGTCGCCCGCCAGCGACTACATCAACGGCCACGAACTCCGCGTCGACGGCGGACAGGTCCCCATCGATAGCTGGCGATTGGATAATCGTTAGACGATTATTCGTCCCGATTCGGATAGATCATCTTCTTCAGCCCCTCCTTTTCCTCCATGCCGTCGAACGCGTTCGACAGTCCGTCGAGACCATACTCGTCGGTGATGAGCGACTCGACGTCGATTCGCCCGTTTCTCAGGAACGTGACGGCGCGCGTGAAATCGTTGGGCGTCAGGGAGAACGTTCGACGAGTTCCGTCTCGTCGTAGTACACCGAGAACGGATCGATTTCGACCGTCGCGTCCTGCGGCGGGACGCCGAAAATCAACGTGGTTCCCCCGGCGGACGGCAACGACAGCGCTATCTCGATGGTTTCGGGCAACCCGACCGCCTCGACGGCGATATCCACGCCATCGACGAGTTCGTCGAGTTCCGATTTCAGGTCGGTCTCCACGGGGTCGATGCCGTAGTCCGCGCCGGTTTCGAGCGCCAGTTCGCGTCGGTGATCGACGGGTTCGGAGACGATGACCGTTCCGGCGCCGCTCGCGCGGAACGTCTGGGAGAGGAGCAGGCCGATGGGTCCGGCGCCGATGATGACGACGGTGTCCCCGGATTCGAGGTCCACTTGATCGACGGCGTGGATACAGCAGGCGAGCGGTTCGGCGAACGCCGCTTTCCGGTACGCCAACTCCCCCACGGGTTCGACGTAGCCTTCGGGTGCGCGAACGTACTCGGCGAACGCGCCGTCGATGATGGTGTCGGCCGCGCCGCCGATGGAGGTGAAGTTCTCACAGAGGTTCTCCTTCCCGCTCTGACACGCTCGACAGTCGTTGCAGGGGATCGATGGGTTGATCGCCACTCGGTCGCCGACGGAGACGTTGGACACGTCGTCCCCGACGGCGACAACTTCCCCGGCGCTCTCGTGGCCCGGTATCATCGGGAACTCGACGGGGAACGTCCCGTGGTACATGTGATAGTCGGTCATACAGACGCCACAGGCGTTCACCCGGACGAGCACGTCCCAATCGTCCGGGTTCGGTCTTTCGTGCTCCTCGATAGCGACGGTCCGCTCGTCGGTAAGTACGGCTGCTTTCATTATCGACACCTGCTAATCCGTGGACCAGCGGTTAAAACTTCCCCCTCCGGTGTCGCACTTCCAATCGATACTCTCCTGCGAAATACTTACTACCGATGCGCGGGATATATCGACAAATGGGTGTACTAGACCGATTTGCGCTCGACGGAGAGACAGCCATCGTCACGGGTGCGGCCCGTGGACTCGGCAAGGAAATGGCGACGGCGCTCGCCGACGCCGGTGCCGACGTTGCAATCGTGGACATCGACATCGAGATGGCGGAGGAGGCGGCCGCCGAACTCGAAGAACTCGGCGTCGATACCGCCGCGGTCGAGGTGGACGTGACCGACGAAGCCGAGGTCGAGGCGATGGTCGAAGCGGTGGCCGACGAATTGGGTCCCATCGACATTCTCGTGAACAACGCGGGCATCGCCGCGAACGAACCCGCCGAGGAGATGGAGTACGAGACGTGGCAGCGGACGCTCGACGTGAACCTCTCGGGCGTGTTCCTGTGTGCAAAACACGTCGGACGGCGGATGCTCGACCGCGGCGAGGGGCGGATCATCAACATCGCTTCCATGTCGGCCTACAACGTCAACGTCCCGCAACCGCAGGTCGGCTACAACGCGTCGAAGGCGGGCGTGCTGATGGTGACGAAGTCGATGGCCGTCGAGTGGGCCGACCGCGGCGTCCGCGTCAACGCCATCGCGCCGGGCTACATGCGGACCGAACTCGTTGAGGGAGTGCTCGAAGCCGACCCCGAGATGGAACGCACGTGGCTGGACAACACGCCGATGGGACGCCTCGGTCGTCCCGAGGACTTGCAGGGAATCGTCGTGTTTCTCGCGTCCGAGGCGTCCCCGTACATGACGGGCGAAATCGTCCGCGTCGATGGCGGCTACACGTCGCGCTGAGGCCGGGAATTCACGACGACGAGCGAAGCGCGCGGAGTTTTTTCATCGCTTCATCCCAGCCGTCGGCGGTCGCCGGTTCGTACGTGGCTATTTCCATCGTCGATTCGACGAGTCGCCTGCCGGTTTCGAGGTCGGGAAGCGATCCGGCCGCGACCGCCTGCGTCAGCAGGTTTCCGGTCGCGGTCGCTTCGGTCGGCCCCGCGCGGACGACTAAGCCTCGGTCGGCGAGCAGTTGGCAGAACAGTTCGTTTCGAACCCCGCCACCGCCGAGTGGAGCGTTTCGGGGGTTCGTCCGGTCGCCGCCGCGATCCCTTCGAGGGTGAGCGCCGCCGTCGCGGCGAGGCTGTCGAGGAGACAGCGGACGGTTTCACCCTCCGATTCCGGCAGCCGCTGGTCGTGTCGCGACAGTAGTCGGCTATCTGCTCCGGCATCGATCCGTCGATGCTGAACGCGTCGGCGTCGGGATCGACTATCGACGCGTGTGCGGGTGCGTCCTCGGCGGCCCTCAACAGTTCCTCGTACGAGGTCACGCCCCCATCCCGATTCCACGCCAGCCGACACTCTTCGAGCAGGAAGAACCCGTTGATATTTTTGAGTAGTCGAACGGTGTCGTCGACGCCGAGTTCGTTCGAGACGCCCGCCTCGTAGGCCGCCGCGGAACGATCCGGTTGTGACGAAACGACGCCCAGGATGAACCACGATCCGGTGCTGAGAAAGGCGGCGTTTTCCGAGAGCGGCATCCCGGCGACCGCCGCCGCCGTGTCGTGACTCGCCGGGAGCACGAGCGTGGGTTCCGACGGAAGGATTTCCGCGTCTACCGTTCCAACGGTGCTCCCGGGTTCGCTCAACGGCGGCAGCGGTTCGGTCGGCAGCGACAACCGGTCGAGGAGCGCGGTGTTCCACGACCGTCGTCCGGGGTCCAACATCTGGCTCGTCGATGCGACCGTAACGTCGGTCACCG
Organism: Haladaptatus sp. R4; assembly: GCF_001625445.1. Classification (NCBI taxonomy): domain Archaea; kingdom Methanobacteriati; phylum Methanobacteriota; class Halobacteria; order Halobacteriales; family Haladaptataceae; genus Haladaptatus; species Haladaptatus sp. R4. The sequence continues at coordinate 377,388 of NZ_LWHG01000029.1, forward strand.
CCTCTCCGCCGAGGAGATACGTCAGCAACTGGGGCATCATCAGGAGGCGGTCGGCGTCCGCGAGGAGGTCCGGTTCGTTCCGGGCCAGCGCGTGGTACTGCCACAGCGTGTTCGGCGTGTTCCAGTGATTGAGGCCGGTCGCCTCGAACAGTTCCCGCTTGCCGACCGCGTCGATGATGTCGTCGCGGGTCGCGCTGACTTCGGGGTCACGGTACGAGTACGGATCACACAACAGTTCGCCGTCCTTGAGCAGTCCGAAATCCAACCCCCACGTATCGATGCCAACCGTGTCGATCCCGTCGAGCGACGCGGCCGCCACCGAGAGTCCCTCCTCGATATCCGTGAGGAGGTCGGTGACGTCCCAGACGTACCGGCCGTTCCGCTCGACCGGGCGGTTGTCGAATCGATGCACTTCGGTGATGTCCATCCGGTTCGGCTCGATTTCGCCGGTGAACACCGTGCCACCGTTCGCGCCGATATCGACTGCGAGGTGATTCATGCCGTTCTTTTCGTCACTGTGTATTCCAGTGATTTGAGTGTTTCCCGCGCGAGTCCTCCATCAGTGTGCTCTCCCGATCTTTCTTTTGAATTCTCCATCCCCGTTCACCACAGTAAAACACGACTTAGGGTCTTCAAAGTCCCCTATATCGGTGGTTTGATGGAATATCCATCCGTACTGACGACACCTCCGCAAATCCATCGTGATCGTTCAATACATACTATATATCTCTGTTTACCTGTGGTGAACAGATATAAGTGGGTGACCAATTGATAGGTACCATGAACGTAGATGGGCGTTGCCCGGTGAACGCGACGAAGACGTCGTTTACGCTACTGGAAACCCTCGCGGCCGACGGTCCGCTCGGGGTGACGGAACTGGCCTCCCGAATCGACACGACGAAGGGAACCGTTCACAACCACCTGACGACGTTGCGTAGCCTGGGATACGTCAAACAGGTCGATGGCCGATACGACCTCACGCTTCGCTCGCTCGCGACGGGCGAGCGGACGAGGGATCGGATGCAGTTGTTCCGGGTCGCAAAGCCGTATCTCGACAATCTCACGAAGACGACCGGCGAGTACGCCGGTCTCTACGTCGGGGAAGCGAGTTGTGCGACTCGCGTGTATCACGCGACCTGCTCCGATTCGTGGTCTCCCTCGTCGGTCAACGGCGATCAAGTGCCGTTGCACGCCACCGCGGCCGGGAAAGCGATACTCTCCTCCATGTCCGACGACCGCGTCGAGGATTGTATCCGACGCCACGGATTGGATCGCTATACCGACGGGACGATCACCGACTCGTCACGGTTGTTCGAACAGTTGCGAAAGGTGCGTGACGACCGCGTCGCGTACAGCCGCGGGGAACGAATCGAGGACGTGAACGGTGTCGCCGCTCCGATCCGTGGCGGCGACACCGACGGACGGGCGGCCATCTGCGTCGTCGGTCCGGACGAGGTCCTCCACGGACGACATTTCGAGGAGGACGTCACGGGACAGGTGTTCAGCACCGCGAAGAAGATAGAACTCGACCTCCGTTCGGCGTGACGCGTTCGACTTCCTACCGCGTTCGGCGTAACGTGTTCAACGTAATGCGTTCGACGTAATTCGTTCAACTCTCCTAAACACGTGTAACCGGGCGGCTGACCGTCAGCAGTAGAACGTCCGTTCCACGAAGGTCATTACACCAATATGCCTGTAATGGATCGTTGGTTCGGCTGGAGACCGGAACGACGAGAATCCCGCAGACCACGAGTTCGTTCTCGATACCAGAACACAATGTCTTCATTTGACCATCATCTACGACCTCGTATTTTCCCGTACCACTCTTCGAATGCGGTGCTGTCCCTGTTTTAGCGGGGACGTCGAACGAACGGGCGTGACGGCCGCGGCCAATTGAATTCTGATATCCAGAACACGACGAAACGTGATTCCGTAGAAACAGCTCCACGAAGATGGATCGGAACGCCGTCCCCGAATCCCCTCGCCGACCAACGTCGGGACGTGGCCCCGAACGTCCGGGCGTCGTCGGCAGTCGAAGATGGCCGTCGCTGTCCCGGTGCTCGGGCGTGTCGTGCTATCGGATTAGACGCTCACCGTTCCGTTGACGAGTCGTCCGATACGATCGATGTCGATGGTTACCTCGTCACCTTCGGTGAGGGTGAACGACTCCGGGGGGACGAGCGCAGTTCCGGTGAGTAGAACCAGCGTTTCGGGGAGCGTGTTGTGCCGTTCGAGATACGAGACGAGTTCCTCGCAGGTGGTCGCCATCTCACTCGTCGATGTCGAGTCCTCGTACATGATCTCGCCGTCGCGCTCTATCGTCAGCGACATTTCGAGGTCGTGAGGGTCCTCGACCGTCTCGCCCGTGGCGATACACGGGCCGAGTGAACAACAGCGGTCGTACACCTTCGCCTGCGGGAGATACAGTGGGTTCTCCCCCTCGATGTCGCGGCTGGAGACGTCGTTTCCGATGGTGTAGCCGACGATTTCCCCGCGGTGGAGCACGACGCCGAGTTCGGGTTCCGGGACGTCCCACCCCGAGTCGCCGCGCACCCCGATATCGTCCCACGGACCGACCGTCCGCGAGGGCGTCGCCTTGAGGAACAGTTCCGGTCGCTCGCTGTCGTAGACGTCCATGTACACTTCCGGTTTGCCGCTCTCGGCTTTGCGCGCCTCCTCGCTGATTCGGTACGTGACGCCCGCCGCCCACACTTCTTCGGCGATGACCGGTTGGAGGGTGTTCCGGTCGAACGCGTCGAAATCGATTCGCTCGGCCTCGTCGATGCGTCTGCGGGCGATGGTGTCGATGGATTCGCCGCTCGCGTTCGCGGCGCGGGCCAGCGCCCGGAACGAACCGAGGTCGGGTGAGACGGCGGTGAGGTCGTAGGCGGCTCCGTCGTCGTCCATCACTACCAAGCTGTCTGTGGATGAGCGTGGCTCTCCACCGGGGAGTCGGTAATAGCGCATACACAGTGATGCTCGGAGAGTGTTAAAAGAGTATCGCCGCGGGAGGCCGGGCGAGTCGCAGACGGCGTCGAGACTACTCGCCTCGGGCAAGCCGTTCGAACCTCCTATCTGCCGACCCGACGACGGCCGTTATTCATCGAACGGCGCGAAGCTCTGCTTCGCTGGCTCGACGAGGCTCATGCCTCGTCGAAGAGGGTCTCACCCTCGACCATGTGTTCCTCGACGGCGTCGAGGTCGAGTGTGAGGCCGAGACCGGGCGTTTCGGGGATTTCCATCCGGCCATTCTGAATGAGGTCGTCCTCCTCGACGAGGTCCTCCCACCAACCGAGTTGATAGGAGTGGTATTCGACGGCGAGGCTGTTCGGAATCGCGGCCGCGACCTGTGCGGACGCCATCGTCCCGATGGGGGAGGAGACGTTGTGCATGGCGACCGGGATGTAGTACATGTCCGCGAGGTCGGCGATTTTTCGCGTCTCGCGCATGCCGCCGACGCGGGGGAGGTCGGGTGCGATGATGTCTACGGCCTGCGGTTCGAGCAGCGTCCGCTGGCCGAACTTCCGGTAGACGTTCTCGCCCACGGCGATGGGCGTCGTCGTCGAATCCGTGACCTTCGCCTGCACGTCGTGGTTCTCCGGCGGAATCGGGTCTTCGAGCCACCACACGTCGTACTCCTCCAGTTCGCGCGCGAGGCGTTTCGCGCTCCCGCTCGTGAACGACCAGTGGCAGTCGAAGGCGACGTCGGCCCGGTCGCCGACGGCTTCGGTGACTGCTTCGACGATTTCGACCTTGTGATCGATTTCCGGGCCGCGGAGGTGACGGTTCGCGCGGTCCTTCTCGTGGACCCGAGGGCACGTCGAGGTCGAACTTGATGGCGTCGTAGCCCAATTCCTCGACGACGCGGACGCCTTCGTCCGCGCAGGCTTGCGGGTCGGCTTCGTTCTCGGTGTGGAGGTCACAGTAGACCCGCACCTCGTCGCGGTACTTCCCGCCGACGAGTTGGTAGGCGGGGAGTTCGACGAGTTTGCCCACGAGGTCGTGGAGCGCGATTTCGATGCCCGAGATGGCCGAAATCACCTTTCCGGAGACGGAACCCTCCCCGGACATCTTCTGGACGAGGTGTTCGTACAGTCGGTCGATGTCCAGCGGGTTCTCGCCGACGAGGAACGGTTTCATCCGTTCGATGATTTCCGTGTCGCCGCCACCCCAGTAGGACTCGCCGGTCCCCACGACACCGGCGTCGGTGTAGACGCGGACGAGAATCCACGGGTAGTTGCCGTCGACCATCGTCGTCTGGACGTCGGTTATCTCCGCATCACGGACCCCGCCGCGCCGATTGGTGATTCCCATCGTATCGGCGGAGAGGTCACGCATCGTATACTCCGCGTTCGGATCGCGGAGCTTCGCATGATCAACCATTGCATGAGGCTGGTTTCCAGAGGGTCGTTGTAAAGGTTGCGAATGGGGTGAGTCGTGAGGGTCGCGAAGGAACGAAGGCGGCGGTTCGAACTACTCGACTGCGACCTTATTCGACCTCGACTTGCGCTTCGGTCTCGGCGGCCTCGTAGATGGCCGCGAGCGTTCGCATGTCCACGAGCGCGTGTTCACCGTTCGGCGTCGGTTCGACGCCGCGCATGACGCGGTCGGCGAAGTAGTCGAACTCCTCGGTCATCTCGTCGCCGAACAGGTCGCGGCGGCCGTCGTCGATTTCCATCTCGCGGCCGTCGGGTTGGCGAATCGTCAGCGTCTGCGGCGTGATGCCCAAAAACGCCGGGTCGAGTCGCAACTCGCCCTCGGTTCCGATGATCTGGAGACCGCCCGAGAGGTAGCCGTTCTGACTGGCCGTGCAGGCGGCGTACGTGCCGTCGTCGAACTGCACCGTGAACGTGGCGTGCTCGTCCGGGACCTCGTCGAAGGCGTCGTGTTCGGAGTGCATCTGTGCGGTGACGCTCACCGGGTCGGCGTCGAGGACGAACCGGGTCGTGTTCAGCGGGTAGATTCCCAAGTCCATCACCGTCGCGCCGTAGCCAGCGAGGTCGGGATCGAGCCGCCACTGGTCGGGATTGCCGGAGACGAAGTCGAGCATTTGCTGTTCCATGTGACCGTGGACGGCGACCGGGTCGCCGATGGCTCCCTCGCGGACGAGTTCGCGCATCCGACGCACTTGCGGGTCGGTCTGCATCCGGTAGGCGACCATCAGCGGCACGTCCTCGGCGGCCGCGACGAGTTCCTCGGCGCGTTCGAGCGTCGCCTCCATCGGCTTTTCACAGAGCACTGCTTTGCCGTGGTTCGCCGCGGCGCGCACGTACTGGAGGTGATACGCGTTCGGCGTACAGACGTACACGGCGTCGTACTCGTCGGTCGCCTCGCCGTCCACGAACTCCTCGTACGTGATGGCAGCGGTGGCCGTCGAAACCTCCTCGGCGCGTCCGCGGCTTTTTCGTGGGAACTGCTGACGGCCACGGTCGTCTCGCAGAAATTCGACTCCCGGATCGCCGGGATGGCTTGCTCGCGCGTCCACCAACCGAGGCCGATCACGGCGATGCGGAGCGTCCCCGACTCCAGTGCTTCCCAATCTCGTTCCCCGATCCCGTTCAGGTCGTCGATGGCGGTCATAACCGGGATGTTCGACCCAGTCGGCAAAAAGATAATGATAACGGTAGTAAAAATTTCTGTCAAACGTACTCGGACCGTAACAGTCGTATGGTGGAAGTGAGAACAGTAGGGTGATGTCGGATACGACACGGAACTACGTCAGCGGACAGTGGATCGAATCGGCGACGGGGGAAACCATCGAAGTCGAGAACCCCGCACGCCCGAGCGAAGTCGTCGCACGATACCAGGATTCCAGTACCGAAGACGCCACCGAGGGCGTCGAGGCCGCCGCGGACGCGGCCGACGACTGGGCGGCGACGCCCGGTCCGGAACGAGGCCGAATCCTCCGTGAAGCGGCGACCCTGCTCGCGGAACGGAAGGACGAACTCACCGACCTGCTCGTCGCCGAGGAAGGCAAGGCGAACGCCGAAGCCGGTGGCGAGGTACAGCGCGCCATCGACATCTTCTATCACTTCGCGGTGAAAGCGGCCGAACGCGGCGGGACGGTCAAGAACCCGAGTTCTCCGAACCAGAACCTCTACACCATCGAGGAACCGGTCGGCGTCGCCGCGCTCATCACGCCGTGGAACTACCCCATCGCCATCCCCGCGTGGAAACTCGCACCGGCCCTCGCGGCGGGGAACACGGTCGTTCTCAAACCGGCGTCGGCCGCACCCGGCGTCGCCATGGAAATCGCACGCGCGCTGGACGAAGCCGGTCTCCCAGACGGCGTCCTGAACGTCGTCACGGGCTCGGGCAGCGTCGTCGGCACTGAGTTCATCGAACACGACGCGGTGGGACGCCGTCTCGTTCACCGGCAGCAGCGAAGTCGGCGAGATGGTGTACGACCAAGCGACCGACTCCGGCAAGCGCGTTCAGACGGAACTCGGCGGGAAGAACCCGACCATCGTCGCCGATTCGGCCGACCCCGCCGAAGCGGCCGACCTCGTCGCGAGCGGCGCGTTCGGCGTCACCGGGCAGGCCTGTACGGCGTGTTCCCGTGCCATCGTCCACGAGGACGTCCTCGACGAGTCGTCGCCGAACTCGTGGACCGCGCGGAATCCATCGATATCGGCCCGGGCGACGAGCACGAGATGGGTCCACAGGTGAGCGAGAGCGAACTCGAATCGACGCTCGACTACGTCGAAGTCGCCGAGGCGGAAGGGGCGACGCTCGTCTCGGGTGGCGGAATTCCGGAGGGTTCGGCCGTCGAATCCGGCTACTTCGTCGAACCGACCGTGTTCACCGACGTCGATTCCGAGATGCGCATCGCACAGGAAGAGGTGTTCGGCCCGCTCGTCGCCGTCATCGCGGTGAGCGATTTCGACGAGGCGTTGGCCGTCGCGAACGACGTCGAGTACGGACTCGCGGCGAGCATCGTCACCGACGACCACACGGAAGCGAACCGGTTCGTCCGCGAGGCGGAATCCGGTGTCGTGAAGGTCAACGACAAGACGACCGGCCTCGAACTCCATGTCCCCTTCGGCGGGTTCAAGCGCTCGTCCAGCGAGACGTGGCGAGAACAGGGTGACGAGGGACTGGACTTCTACACCATCGAGAAAACCGTCTACGACAACTACTGAACCGTCCGTCACCTTCGGCTCTCCATCGTTCACCTCGCTTTTCTATTGGAATCGAAGACGTTTCGTCCATCGCGCGTTCTGATATCCAGAATGTTTATCACGGATGATTGTGTGTCCTCTGTTGACATGGACGCAAAACACCCGGTACAAACCACCGAAAAGACCCTCACGTTGGTCGAGGAGTTGATGCAACGGGGGTCGTGTGGCGTGACGGAACTCGCCGAGGGTTCGGGAATGGGAAAGAGCATGGTACACAACCATCTGACGACGCTCCGAAAACACGGCTACGTCGTCAAGTCCGGCGACGAATACCGACTCGGGTTGAAGTTCCTCGAAGTCGGTGGTCACATCCGGAAATCGATGGAACTCTACGAGGTCGCAGAACCGGAGATCAAATCGCTCGCCGACGAGACGAGTGAACTCGCCAACCTCCTCGTCGAAGAACAGGGAAAGGGTGTGTACCTGATGCGGGCCAAGGGTGCGAAGGCCGTCGATCTGGACACCCACGCGGGACTTCGAACGTACCTCCACACGACGGGTCTCGGGAAGGCAATTCTCGCCCATCTTCCCGAGGAGCGTGTCGAGGGAATCATCGAGCGCTACGGACTGCCGCGGGTAACGCCGCAGAGTGTCGGCAGTCGGGAGGAACTGTACGAGACGCTCGAAAACATCCGGAACCGCGGCTACGCCATCGATGACGGCGAACGGTTGGAGGGCCTCCGCTGCATCGCGGCACCGGTGAAAGCCTCCTCGAACGAGGTGTTGGGTGCCATCAGCGTGTCCGCTCCCGCGAGTCGGGTCAGCGACGACGACCTCCACGGTGAACTGTCCAAGCGCGTGCTCAACGCGGCGAACGTCATCGAACTCAACATCAACTACTGAGTTCGAAAAATTGTCGTCGAACCGAAATGGGAGACCATGTCTCAGCGCACGCCCGACTCAGTCGAGCGACATCGATTCTCCGCGTTCGTCCGATTCCACTATCGCTGAGAGCAACTGCTGAACGCGGTAGCCGTCCTCGAACGTCGGTACGTCGCTCGATTTTTCACCGTCCACACCACCGTTCGCGACCGTCGAGAGGAACTCGTAGTTCTCGTGGACGAACGTGTGTTCCCACCCGAGGACGTGCCCGTCAGGCCACCACTGTGCGAGATACGGGTCCTCGTCCGCCGTGACCATGACCGTCTGGAACCCCTCGTCGTCCGGCCCGAGGTACTCCAGTTCGTTCGGTCGTTCGATGGAAAACCGGAGACTCCCCTTCGAGCCGTTGATTTCGAGGGAATGGTCGTTCTTGTGCCCGGTGGCGAAGCGCGACGCCTCGAACGCGCCGACCGCGCCGTCTCGAACGTCGCGTGCGCCGTGTAGGCGTCATCGACCGTCACCGGGCGTGTTTCGTCCGCCCCGTCGACCGGCCGCTCGTCCACGAACGTTCTGAGCCGACCGCTGATTTCCTCGATGTCGCCGGTTCGGTCCCCGACCAAGAATCGTGCGAGGTCGAGGGTGTGTGCGCCGAGGTCGCCGAGCGCGCCGCTTCCGGCGACCTCCTCGTCCAGTCGCCACGCCCACGGCGCGTCCGGGTCGGCGAGGAAATCCTGGAGATAGCTTCCCCTGACGTGACGAATCTCGCCGAGTTCGCCGTCCTCGATGAGTCGTTTCGCGTAGCGGACGGCAGGGACGAACCGGTAGTTGAACGCGATGCCCGCGACCGCGTCGGACTCCCGGGCGGCGTCCCGCATCCGCTCCGCGTCATCCAGCGTGTGCGCGAGCGGTTTCTCGCAGAGTACCGACGTTCCCGCTTCGAGCGCGGCGATGGTTGGGTCGGCGTGAATCGAGTTCGGTCCGAGGTTGTAGAAGACGTCCACGTCGTCCACGACGTCCCGCCAGTCGGTGCCGTACCCCTCGAACCCGAGTTCGTCCACGGCGTCCGAAAGTGCCGCCTCGTCCCGTCCGACGAGCACGCGCCGTTCGATTTCGGGTGCGTCCGGGAAGAACATCGGCAAGCGGGCGAGGGCGTTGGCGTGTGCTTTGCCCATGAATCGATAACCGAGGACGCCGACGGAGAGTGGTTCGCTCATGGTTCAGGCCCAGTAGGCGTCGCCGGGGTTCGATTCGAACACCGCCCGTCGAGTACGTCCACGGCTTTCTCCATCCCTTCCGTCGCGGACGTGAGCGAGTCCTCGTGTTCGATGGAGAGCGCGCCGTCGTACTCGACCATGCGCAGCGTCGAGACGACGTCCTTCCAGAACCCCTCGCCGTGGCCGTAGCCGATGGAGCGGAAAAGCCACGAACGGTCGATTTCGTCCGTGTACGGCGTCGTGTCGAGCACTCCTTTCTCGCGGGAGTTCGCGTCGTACACCTCGGTGTCCTTGGCGTGGAAGTGGTGGATGGCGTCGTGCTCGCCGAGCAGTCGAATCGCGTCGGTGATGTCGATGCCCTGCCAGAACAGGTGGGACGGGTCGAAGTTCGCACCGATGCGGTCGCCCGTCGCCTCGCGGAGTTCGAGCAGTCCGCGCGGTTCGTAGACGAGCATGTTCGGGTGCATCTCGATGGCGACGTTCACGCCGTGGTCGTCCGCGAACGATTCCAGTTCCTGCCAGTACGGAATCGCCACCTCGTTCCACTGGTACTCGTGTGCTTCGTGGTGCTCGTCCGGCCACGGCGCGGTGATCCAGTTCGGCACCGAATCGTCCGGTCCGCCCGCCGGAAGCCCCGAAAACGTCGTCACGGTGTCCACGCCGAGTTGACTCGCGAGTCGAATCGCGTTGCGGAGTTCCGCGTCCGCCTCGTCGCCGTTGACCGGATGAAGCGGGTTGTTGTGCGTCGCCAACGCCGAGACGTACAGGTCGTTCTCGTCGAGGAGCGCTTGCAGGTCGGACTGTGCGTCCTCGTCGTCCAGATACTCCTCCTTCGGCAGGTGTGCGTCGCCGACGAACCCGCCGCAGGCGAGTTCGACCGCGCCGACGCCGAGTTCGGAGAGATACGAGAACGTGTCTTCTATCGATTCTTCCGCTAATGCGACCGTTAGGACACCAACATCCATAATCGAGAATCACACTGTCGATTCATATACGTTGTGCTGTCACGCTCCTGAACGCCATCGGAGAGATACAAGTTACCAAATCACAAACTTTATTGTTGAATTCGAGTAACCTCCTTACGTGATTCAGAGGCAATGAAAGCAATTACTAGCGCGTTCGTCGGAACCGGACCGGACCCGGAGACACAGAACAACCAAGGATTTGCGATGGCGTATCGTCACGCCGCGGCGTACGACCACGCGGGAGCGGAGCTGGTCGCCTGTGCCGACATCGTCGAACCCAACGCAAAAGCGTTCGCCGAGTACTGGGATATCGAAGCGGACGGTGTGTTCGAAGAGTATCTCGACATGGTCACCGCGGTCGAACCCGACATTGTTAGTGTCTGTACGCCCCCACCAACGCACGCCGACATCGTGACCGACATCGCACGGAGCGATGCGGTACAGGCAATACACTGCGAGAAACCCATGGATCGGACGTGGTCGAACGTCGAGCGAATGGTAGAGGTGTGTGACGAGGAGGACGTCAAATTGACGTTCAATCACCAACGCCGCTTTGGCCGAGGATATCGAAGGGCCAAGGAATTGCTCGATGCAGGCGAAATCGGAGATCTCCAACGGGTCGAGTGCGCGGCTCCCAACATCTACGACTACGGGTCCCACTCGGTGGACCTCTGTAACTACTTCAACGACGAGGGGAGGGCCGAGTGGGTCATCTCCCAACTCGACTACCGAGACGAAGACCTGTGGTTCGGTGCTCACAACGAGAACCAGACGCTCACCTCTTGGAGATACGAGAACGGCGTCTACGGACTCGCGACGACCGGAATCGGAGCGGATCTGGTCAACTGTCATAACCGCCTTGTGGGCAGCGAGGGCACCGTCGAAATCGGACACGGCTTCCCGAACAACGAAACCGACGACCAGATCCTCCGCATCAAGCGCGACGGGGACGACGAGTGGGAACACGTCGACTGTGACGACGAGGGTCTCCACGGCCTCGATTCCCGGGAGTTCGGTCGAGTCTTCATCGACCGTGCGATAGCCGACGTCGTCGAAGCGGTCGAGAACGATACCACCTCCGAACTGAACGCGAAGAACGCGCTCAAGGCGACGGAAATCATCTTCGGCGCGTGGGAATCGTCACGACGACACGGCCGCGTCGAGTTGCCGCTCGACATCGAGGACAACCCACTCGATGCGCTGATCCAAGAAGGAACGCTCACTCCGGAACCGGCCGAGGATTGACCGATGCCAGAACTATCGGTTTGCGTCGAGATGGTCTTCAAAGGAGCACCGTTTACGGAGCGAATCAGTCTCGCCGCGGCGGCCGGTGCGGACGCGGTGGAGTTCTGGGGATGGCGCGACAAGGACCTCGATGCGGTCGCCAACGCGTGTGACGAACACGACCTGAACGTCGCAGCCATGCTCGGCAGCGACGTCCCGTTGACGGACCCGACCCGAACCTCTGAGGCCCGCAGATCCATGCGCGACTCCATCGAAACGGCCGCACACCTCGGCTGTTCGACCCTCATTATCACCGTTGGACAAGAACAGGCGGATATCGACTACCCAACTCAACGAGATGCTATCGTGGATTCTCTCGAGAGCGTCGCCCCCGACGCCGCCGACGCGAGCGTTACGCTCGCCGTCGAACCGTTGAACACGGCCGTGGATCACCCCGGTTACTTCCTCGAATCGTCGGCGGAAGGATACGACATCGTCGATACGGTCGGCGATTCGAACGTCAAACTCCTCTTCGACGTGTACCATCAGCAGATCACGGAAGGAAATGTCATCGCCAACATGACGAGTCACCTCGACCATATCGGTTACGTCCACATCGCGGACGTTCCCGGTCGACACGAACCCGGAACGGGGGAACTCGACTACGGTAACATCCTCCCCGCGCTCGCCGCTGCGGGGTACGACGGGTACATCGGGTGCGAATTCTCCCCCGAAGGTGACGATGCCGCGGCCGTGAGCGACTGTCGTGCTATCCTGAACGGGTAACATCTTTTACTTTCTTCCGAAGGGTTGTTTGATGAATGCGAACCATTCTCAGCGAAAAGGTTATTGTCTTCTATAGTAATGATAATCCGTGTCACTATGCCGAAGGCAACTGATTCATCGGTCGGCGACGCTACTGACGAGACGGTAACCAGTACCCCCGACGAGGATGGCTACTCCCGGCGCGGTTTCATGGAGACTGCTGCATCCATGGGTGCGGCCGGTGCCGCAGTCGGATTGTCCGGATGTACTGAACAGTTCGGCGGTAGCGGCGGTAATAGCAAAACGAAGGGTGAAAAGGACTTCATCTTCTGGACGATGCGCGGATACATCCCTGAAGTGACGAAGAACATCAAGCAGGCCGCCAAGGGCTTCGAAAAATACTCGGATTCGCCGGTCAACGTCTCGACGAACGTCATCGTGTGGAATCAGGTGTTCCCGAAGTGGAACGCGTCCATTCAGGGACGAACGACGCCGAACGTCTCGGAGATGGCCAACGAACACGCCGTGAACTTCGGAAGTCTCGGTGCGACGGCACCCGTCACGGACATTTACGATTCGTACGACGACTGGTACGGGCCGATGGAAGCGTGGGCCAGTTGGGACGACAAGAAGTGGGGCGTCCCGTGGTTCGTCGAGACGCGACCGATGTACTATCGGAAGGACCTCCTCGAAAAGGCGGGTCACAGCAAACCGCCGAAGGACTGGAAGGAACTCGTTAAAATCGGGAAAGACGTGGTCAAGGAAACCGGAAATCCGGGGTACATCGAACCCGGCGCTCGCGACTTCACGACCGGTCAACACACGTTCGCGTACACCGCAAACGCGGGCGGGAAGTTCTACAGCAAGAAGGACGGGAAGTGGCAGGTGGAACTCGATTCGGCCGGATCCCTGTTCGGCCACCTGTTCTACGCCAGCCTGAAGAAGGCGTGGAATCTCACGGCCGATGGTTGGACGAGCCAGGATTCGAGCGCGACGGACAAGTTCTTCCGGGAGCGAGACGCCGGGATGGCGCACCTCGGCGCGGAGGACGCGCGTCTCGCCCGGACGAAGGAACACGCCGGCCTTCGGGATAACGTGGGTATCCAACCGATGCCCGAGGGACCGTTGGGCAAACAGTGGTCGTTCCGCGGCGGTTCCTGTCTCAGCCCGTTCACCAATGACGTCTCCAAACACGATGTCGGGGACCTCTCGAACGAGTTCGTGAAGTACATGATGCAACCGGACAACCAGTCCGACTACTTCGCGGCGTCCGCACCCGTCTTCATGCCGGTACGGAAGAGTCAGGAGCAGATGGACCTATTCACGAAGAATCCGACGAAGCTTCCCGACGACTGGCTTGACGCGTTCGTCACACAAGCACAGGAGACTCGGCGATACGGCGTCTACGGTGGCGGACAGGACACGCCGTTCCTCGGGTCGGTCGAAGGTTCGACGACTGGATATAGCCAAGCGATTTCAGCCATCCTGGGCTCGAATAAGGATCCGAAGGAAGCGTTGGTCGGCATGGCCAACAACGTTCGGAACGAGGCGAACAAGAAGCTAGACTACACGCTCAAGAGCAAGTCCGAGAAACCGAGCCTCGACGATGCCCCGAAGGAGGTGCAGGATTGGATCACCGGTTCCAACAACACGCCGAAGATCTGGAATCCCTACGAATGACGCCAAGGTGGATACACTCGCCGTTCCAGACACCATATCCATGAGTCCCGTCAGGTTCGGTCCGGATCGATAACCTCCGCCATCCGATCCACTGAAACGACGATTTCTCGGTTCGGAGAGGTGTATCTGATGGGAAATTCCCGTCGATAACGACGGAATATTTTTATAGACAACTGTTCCCTATTAACATGGTATATGGGACGAATAGTTTTCGATTCCGTTCAAAAGGTCTACGGCAGCAAAACGGTTGCCGTCGATAATTTCGAACTCGAGGTCGCCGACGGAGAATTCCTGACGTTAGTCGGGCCGAGCGGTTCGGGCAAATCGACGACACTCCGGATGCTCGCCGGGCTTGAAGAGATAACGGCTGGGGAGATATCCATCGACGACGAAGTCGTGAATTTTCTCCCGCCTCGTGACCGGGATATCGCGATGGTGTTCCAGAACTACGCACTGTATCCGCACCTCAGCGTGCGTGAAAACCTCGCGTTCGGGCTCAAGCGTTCGACGACGCTCGATAAAGGGGAAATTAACCGACGCGTAGAGGAGACGGCCGATCTGCTTGGCATCCCGGAACTCCTCGACAATAAACCTCGTCAGCTGTCCGGCGGACAGAAACAACGCGTGGCGACGGGACGCGCTATCGTCCGCGAACCCGAGGTGTTTCTCTTCGACGAACCGCTGTCGAACCTCGACGCCAAGCTCCGCAAACATATGCGGACAGAACTCAACCGCATCCAGCAGGAACTCGGGACGACCACCATCTACGTCACGCACGACCAAGAGGAGGCGATGACGATGTCGGACCGAATCGCCATCCTGAACCACGGTGAGCTCCAACAGGTGGGCAGCCCACGGGAGGTATACAACGACCCTACGAACCTGTTTGTGGCCCAGTTCATCGGGAGTCCGAGCATGAACATCTTCAACGGAATCGTCGAGGACCGACAAGGTGTCTCCCGGTTCACGGGCCAGATCGACCACGTCTTATCGGACGATATCGCCGGGAAGGCCGAACGCACCGCCTCGAACCGATTCGTCCTCGGCATCCGACCGGAAGACCTCGAACTGTGCGAATCGTCCCATCGGAACGCGAGTGCGGTCACCGTCGAGCTGGTCGAACCGCTCGGCAGGGACAACCTTCTGTACTTTGAGCCGTCGGCGATGGAGGCGGACGTGGACGAAGAACGGGAATACGTGATGTTCGTTCCGCCCGACGTGAATCCCGATGTCGGCGATGAGGTGCACATCACCTTCGAAGTTGACGACATTCACCTGTTTGACGAGGAGACGGGCGACAACCTCCTTGTCGAGGGGCGGACGCAGCGGGAAGATCCACCGGTTCGATAGCTGTTTATGGAAAACGGACGACGCTCACTGCCGACCAGACGGGGACCTACAACTCGACGGCTACACCGGTATTCGTAAGCAATTCCGGTCTCGCAACCATCGACCCTTCTTCCGAGTCACGATGATGCCCCGTCGACCGGACTGCCGGGGTTCGCGTTGTAGAGGATGCCGTCAATGCGGAGATAGCTGTTCGTGAACTCGACGGCACGAACGAATCCGCTGGTCCGAACGAGTTGCGGGTCGAACGCGCCGTGGTCAATCACGTCGTCGACGACGACTCCGTTCGACGTGATCCCTGCTCGTCCACTCTCAGTGGCGTGACGGCTCCGGAGGTCGAGCACGGTACCGAGCGCATCGCGACCGGCGTTGCGAGCCAGCGTGAGCGGTATCGTTTCTATCGCGTCCGCGAACGATTCGACTGCAAGCTGTGCCCGTCCGGTGACGCTCGGTGCGAAGTCGCGGAGCGCCACTGCCGCGGCGATTTCCGCCGCCCCCCCGCCGGGAAGCGCTTCCGGGCGCATCACCGCCGCGCGAACGGCGTTCAGTCCGTCCTTGACCCGCCGCTCGGCTTCGCGGGCGACGGAGTCGCTGCCGCCGCGGACGACGAAGGACACCGCTTCGGGGACATTCCGGCCGGTCGCCGTCACTGCCAACCAGCTCTCGTCCTGCTGGTCGAACCGTTGGTCGATGTGCACGGGTGCCGTCGCTTCGGCTTCCACCACGTCGGCCGAAACGAGCGGCGTCGATACCGGTGCTCCAGTCGCACGGGCGAGGAACTCGATGCGCGAATCCTTCACGTTCTGCACCGTGAGCACGCCACGGCTACCCAGCTCTTGGGCGATATCGCGGTGAATATCCCCGCTCGCGAAGACGGCAACCGCGCCCGTCGGCAAATCGCGGCCACGATGTCGTCGAACCGACGTGTGTCTACGGTCCGTACACCGTCGAGTCTATCCGTGTCCGCCGTTACGTTGCCTTGAAACGCCTGATCTCTGGGTGCCACGTCACCGCCGACCAGCAGCGCCGATCCCTCGACCGGCAGTTCGCTGGTTCCCCAGTACGGTTCCTGGGGAAGGAATGCACCGGGCACGAGGGACGAATCGGCAACACCCCCGCCCGGCATCGCCTCCGTTCGGACGAACGAGAGGTCCACCGAACCCGTTTGCGGGTTCGACACACGGAGGACAGCTTCCACGACGGGATCGGCGAGGCCGTGCAGCGACCAGGATTTCGTACTCCCGTTCGTCATCCCGGTTATCGCCACGTTCCGAAGGAGATCGCGGTCGAGCGATGCACCGCTTGACGACGCTAATGAGACGCTGGAGTCATCCCAGACTTCGAGCGTCCGCTGGGCGGCGATGGAGAACCCCTCGATGACGGTCGTCGGGGAAACACCCTCGGCGACGAGGTCGAGTCCGGCAGTGATCAGTTCGCTCGTCAGCAGTATCGTGGTCGTCGTCCCGTCCCCGAAGTTGTCCTCCTGTGCCTCCGCCGTTTCGATGAAATGTTGTGCGACCGGATGGTTCGTCTCCCCCTCGAACTCCTCGATGATGGAAATCCCATCGTTGCTCGCGAGTCCGCGAATCTCGTCGTCTTGCTGTCGGCGAACGACGAGTTTGTCGAGGCCAGACGGTCCGAGCGTGCTTCGGACGAGGCTCCCCATCTCCTCGGCCGCGGTTCTGATGATTTCGCTCGTTTCGGACCGGTCGAAATGAGTGTATCCGGAGATCTGACCGGATGGGGAAGTAGGTGATTGCTCCATAGGAAATAGAACAGATCCACCGGCCTTTACTTTTGTGAAAATTCGTGTCGTTTTCCCACGGTCGTCCGTTACGACTTGACGGCACCTTCTGCCAGTCCCTCGACGAGGTAGCGTTGCAGGAAGACGAATAGCAGGAGGAGCGGCAAACTGACGGCCGTCGAACCGGCCATGATGAGCCCCCAGTTGACCGTGTTCTGTCCGATCCATGAACCGATTCCCGGCGGCAGCGTCTTCTTGGTCGGGTCGTTGATGAGCACGAGCGCGAAGAGAAACTCGTTCCACGCCAAAATCCACCCGAAGATGAACGTTGTCGCAATGGCGGGCGCGGACAGCGGGAGAATGACACTGATGACCGCCCCGATGCGGGTACTGCCGTCAACCATCGCCGCTTCTTCTAATTGGGCGGGGAGGTTCTCGTAGAATCCCCGCAACATCCACGTAGTAAACGGTAACGTGAAGGCGATGTACGCGATGACGAGGCCTGTGAGCGTGTTGAACAGCCCGAGGTCACGGAAGACGAGGAACAGCGGGATGACGATGACTACGTACGGGAACATCTGCGTGATGAGGAGGAACGTCGCGACCACCTTTCGACCGCGGAAACGCAACCGTCCAATGCTGTATGCTCCGAAGATACAGACGACGATGCTGATGAGCGTGGACGCCAGCGAGACGATGGCGCTGTTGATGAACCACGTGAGAAACGTCGTCTGATTCAGCATCGTCATGTAGTTGTTCAGGCTCACCCCGCTTAGCCACCCTGTGATACCGATTCGCGTTAGCTCCTCGACGTCGTCACGTTCAACGAGGTGACGACCATCCAGATGATGGGAAACAGGACGATGAGCGTGAGACTCCACACGAACGCGTGGAATCCGATCGTTTTGAGCCTCGGGTCGTTCAGGAACGACGAGTTCGATTGCGGTGATTTAGTTGCCATATCGTGTTCACCTCACACCTGACCGATGTCCTGCCGGTAGAGCTGGAGGTATACCAGTCCGTACCCGAGCATGATGAACATCATGACCATTCCGATGGCGCTTGCCAATCCGACGGAGTTCGACAGGAACGCGTTGTTGTACACGTATACCGGGAGCACCATCGACGACATCCCCGGCCCGCCGCTCGTCAACACGAATATCATGGTGAAATTGTTGAACGTCCACAGACTCATCAGCAGCGTCGTCACGATGATAACCGGCTGTAGGTATGGAAGCGTAATGTGACGGAACAGCTCCCATCGGGAGGAGCCGTCGACGAGCGCCGCCTCGTACAGTGAATCGGGAATCGCCTTCATTGCGGCGAGGAAGCTAATCATAAAGAACGGGAAGTTTCGCCACACCCAGCCGAGCATGGCCGAAAACAACGCGAACTTCGAACTCCCGATCCACGGAATCGCGCCGAGACCGACCAACCGCAAGAGGCCGTTGAACACCCCGAGATTGTAGTTGTACATCCACTGGAAGTTCAGCGCCACGGCGATGTACGGCATCGCCCACGGTAGCAGAAGTAACCCCTGAACGACGTTTCGCCCTCGAAATTCGCGGTTGAGAAGGACGGCGAATCCCATCCCGACGATGAGCATGATGATGATTGAGCCGAACGCCCACGAAACGGTGTTGAGCAACACCTGCCAAAACTCCGGCCACCCCGACAGTATCTTCACGTAGTGTGCCGGGCCGACCCACGTCGGCGGGGTGATTCCGTTGTACTCGTTCATGCTCAGGTACGCCGCACGGATGACTGGATAGACGCTTACCAGACCGAGCGAGACCAGGGTCGGAACGAGGAATAACCAACCCCAAACGCTCTCCTTCGACAGGAGGTGACGATACTTTTGGGGTAGCGAAACTCGGTTGAGAAACTGATTCCGTAACTGATAGTATTTCACCATGCTACTTCGTCTCACTACATTCCCCGGATGGTAATAATATTTTGGTACCGAACGTCTTGGTGTATCGTCGAAACACTCTTGACAGCTCGGTGAAATTGAACGTTGCATGGCGTTCGAAACTGCATACGGGGCCTGGCGCGCCAGGGTTGATTCGACCACCGACGCGTGGCGGGCCTTCCTCGACGCGGATGACTTCGGCGAGGCGGTCGAATCTATCGAATATTACGGCTGGACGGCGCCCGCGATCGGTGTGTTCGCCCACGTCCTCTTTCGGAGCGGATTTACGTACCTCATCGAACCGGGAGTGATGAAGGGTGGTGAGCCGTTTCAGTCGCTGCTGTCGGCGTTCGTCCTCAACTTTATCTACACGGGTTTCCAGACGCTGTTGTTGCTGTTCTTCTTCTTCGGAACGATCGGTGCAATCGCCGGGTTGATCGCCTCCAATCGAAGTCTCGACGTTACCACGTTCAAAGTCGGTGGGTACCTCTCCGTGGTGTTCGTCCCGATTTTCGTGGTCGCATCCGTTCTCGCGCTCACGATTTCCGGCTCGGACGTCGGCATTGCCGCTGTTTCTGGCGGTAACGTCTCACAGATGGCACCGAAGATCATGGAAGTACGGATGAACATCCGGAGCACACAGCAGATGCAAATCGTACGACTGCTCCGGATCAGCGGATGGCTTCTCTGTGCGCTATTCCTTCGACCAGTGCTCGCACGACGCTACAGTCTCGGTCGGATTCGAAGCACGCTGGCGTTGCTTCCGACGACCATCGCCTTCATCGTATTTACCTCGATGACGTGATCGGCGAGAAGCCGGAGTCGAGAACGAGCGCCGTTCGATGCCACCGGCAGCTTGATAATGGTTTCCACGACACACGAAGGTATGTCGATAGGCGTGTGTTATTTTCCGGAACACTGGCCCCGCGAACGGTGGGCCACCGATGTCGAGCAGATGGCCGAGGCGGGAATCGAATACGTCCGCATGGGCGAGTTCTCCTGGTCGAGACTCGAACCGCGACCCGGCGAACTTGACTTCGAGTGGCTCGAAACCGCGGTCGATCTCGTGCACGAGCATGGAATGAAAGCGGTACTATGTACCCCCACGGCGACGCCACCCAAATGGTTGGTCGACAAGCACCCGGACATCCTTCAGGAGGAACCGGACGGGGATGCTCGCCATTTCGGCAGTCGGCGACACTACTGCTTCAACTCGGAGACTTATCGAGAGCAGACCGACCGCATCGTTACCGTCCTCGCCGAACACTTCGCCGACCATCCAGCAGTCGTCGGTTGGCAGACTGACAACGAGTACGGCTGCCACGACACCATCCGGTGTTACTGCGACGACTGTGCGACGGCCTTTCGGACTTGGCTGCGTGAGAAGTACGGCGGTATCGACACGCTGAACGAGTCGTGGGGGACGACGTTCTGGAGCCAGCATCACACTGATTTCGAAGAGATCGATCCGCCGCGCCACACGGTCACCGATCACCATCCGGGACGGGTGCTCGACTACCACCGCTTCGCGAGCGCGAGCGTCGTATCCTACAACCGATCGCAAGCGGATCGACTTCGGGAGGCGAACGACGACTGGTTCGTTACCCACAACTTCATGTTCGACTTCGGCCAGTTAGACCCCTACGACGTCGGCGACGATCTCGACTTCGCCGCATGGGATTCATATCCAACTGGATTCCCCCAAATCGCCGGCGACGACCCGGCCGATGCGGACGAACTTCGGGTCGGAAACCCGGACCAGATCGGATTCAATCACGACCGCTATCGCTGCGCCGCGCCTGGGAACTTCTGGGTGATGGAGCAGCAACCGGGGTCGATCAATTGGCCGCCCGAGACCACCCAGCCGGCAGAGGGTGCGATGCGTCTCTGGGCACACCACGCGGTCGCTCACGGTGCCGATGTCGTCTCCTACTTCAGGTGGCGACGGTGTCTGGAGGGACAGGAGCAGTATCACGCCGGGCTTCGAAAGCGGGACGGGACCGCCGACCGCGGATATCACGACGCGACGACGGCGGCGGCAGAACTCGCCGATCTCGACCAGGGTTCTGTCACCGCTCCCGTCGCGCTCGTCCTCGACTACGAAAGCCTCTGGGCGCTCGACGAACAGGCGATGTCGCCCGATTTCGACTATTGGAACCACCTCCACACGTACTACCACGCGCTTCGCGGTCGCGGCGTACAAGTCGACGTACTCCCGACTGGCGCCGATTTCGAAGACTACGATGCGGTCCTCGCCCCATCGCTGCACCTCGTCGGAGACGAGGTCGTATCGACCTTCCGACGCTACGTCGAGAGTGGAGGTCACCTGTTGTTCACGATTCGTTCGGGAGAGAAGGACCTGCATAACAAGCTTCATGCCACGCGACCACCGGGACCACTCGCCGACCTCGCGGGTGTTCGCGTCGATCAGCACGAGAGCGTCCCAGCGGACTCGTCCGACGCCTGCCTCTCGTATCGGGGTGAACGGTACGGATATCGAACGTGGGCGGAGTGGATCGACGCCAACGACGCGAAGATCGTAGGGCAGTACGCGACCGGGATTGGCGAAGGCCGTACGGCCATCACTGTGCGTGAAGTCGAACCTGGGTCGGTCGCTTACGTTGGAATCTGGCCGGACGACAACCTCGCGGACGCCCTCGTCTCCGACGTGCTCACGCGGGCCAACGTCATACACGCAGCCAACCCGCTCCCGGATCACGTCCGGGTCGCCTATCGTGGCGATCTGACGTGGGTGTTCAATTACGGCAGCGAACCGATAGACGTCGATGTCGGCGATGCGGTCATTCAGTTAGGCGAGGAGACCGTTCCCGGCTACGATCTGCTCGTGGTCGAGGGGACTCCCGCCAATGTCTCGGTAGAAAAGTAGACGCGGTCAGGCGCTCACGCATCGGACAGCGTTTCGAAGGAGGCGTCTGTACTGGGGGTTTTCGAATGCCTCGGCAGTGTGTCCGAGTGAGACGTAGCAAACATTTCCGTTGCCGACCGACCGTACCCACGCGACCGGATAGTCGTCTAGGTCGGGGTGGTCCATCCGGGCGAGCACGCGTATCGCGTCCTCGTCGTAATCGACTGTGTACGGCTCATCGAACACTTCGAAATCCTCGACCCCCTCAGTGACTGGGTGATCGATGTCGACGATATCGACGCGAAACGTCGATTGCTCCGGATGTCCGATAAAGTGCCCGCCAAGCAACTCCCGGAGTTCTGGGAACGGTTCGTCCCGGTGGTCGATGCCACCGGACCCGTCGTGGGTACTGGTGATGTCCGCGGCACAGTGTATCCCAAGATAACCGCCACCGTCCGCGACGAAAGACGTGAGACCGTCTCGCTGAGCGCTGGTAAAGGTACTGTCGGTGAGGTAGTCGGCAAGGACGTCGTAGTCGTCGAGGCTGCGCAGGGCATTTCGATCTGTCGTTCGAGTCACGGCAACGTTGTCCCCGAGAGCATTCTCGATACGTGGTGCCATCTCATCAAATTCGTGGAAGGGAAACGTGTTCTCCCCGATGAGGAGCACGCTGGTCTGATCGGTCATGACTTCCATCTACGGAGACGGGAGCATAAAGCTTCGGTCGATTGTGGTAATCTACTCAACCGTCATTCGTTGACTGTGGCGTTCTGTATTGTAGAACAGGAGAAAACATCGAGATGCCAGTTCATCCTCACGTTACGGGACGAATGGTACTCGTTGACGTGCTCCCTGTTTCGCATTCTTTCCTTTTACCTATGTGTTTGACGTTATCCTCTAAAAATCTCCGAACAGTCAATATAAATTGATTCGCTACATTGATTTGCTTTTCGTTTTGTAATAGAGAATAGTTTGTCTTTCTTTCATCGAATTAAGCCGAGGACGGGAATCGAGTGACGGTGCGACGTTCTTTCCTGACTTCTATCAGATAAATGTTGGTTTCCGAACTGCACCTTTGACGGCAAACGATAGTAGACTCCGGGTGGCGACCGTTTTTCTTTTAGTCTTTGATACAGAACAAACTACACCGGACTCGGCACCAGTCATCTTCCGGAACCGATCCGATGGTCGCTCAGACGGTATCGTTCACGAATCGGCGATGCGCCGATATCGATGGCACGAGGGCGCCATAGGAGTGGGTGAACGACTCTAGCGGCACGAGCGCGGTTCTCATGAGCAGACCCAGCGTCTCGGAGAGACGGTTGTGTCGCCCAAGATACGAGACGAACTCTTGCAGGTGGTCGCCAGCTCTCTCGTCGAGGTGGAACGTATTTGTAGGTACAATTTACACGGTAAGTTATGTCCGGTGTGAATACAAAGCTACTCAAATAGCTACAGTCAGCGTTTGAGGTCATCGATTACTTGATGCGGTCGGGAGCAGGAGTCACAGATGTCGCAAATGGACCCCAATACCGAAATCACTCGATTGGCAACGGAGACCGGTTCCGACAGCGCTAGGTGCGGCAATCTCTGCAACCATTACAGACATATCTATGTAATGGATCTGCTGAAGTAGATCGGATAATCGAGTGGAACGCTGATCCAATTTGTGGAGATGGGATCAAGGGGTACGAACTTGGAACGCTATTTTGCGCATTTATTACTAGTCATTGAGTCGAACTGCTATGGGTTACGTTACCCTCCCCTACATACTACTTCGTTCGCTGAACAAGAGTAAGGATGCTTCAAGGCGCTAGAAACGCTAGTAAGTTACCTCACGAGTCACCTCACTGTAGGTTTAAGTCAGGTATCAAACGAATATGTCTCCATCAAATATAGTTCGACATGTGATCACGAATACACTCGGATCGTAAGACGTCGTGAGTGCTGGCGATAGTATCAAATCGGACTGTCACGTTCTTCATATCGTCACGAATGGGTTCGCAATCTCGATTTTGGTCTGGGAGGTTAGTATTCTATATTAGCCCATCTACGGCGGGGAACGGGGGTACGGGTACCGACGCCGAAGGTGCGCATTCTTCGGTCACGTCTCGGAAAGACGTTTCCGTATTAGGGAACGTATCTGGGTTTCGTTGGTGAGAGTCCCCATACGATGGGATAGCGGTCTCGTATCGCGGTTCGAACCAGAGTTACAGTGCCAACGGTGTGACGACGAGTTCGGCGTTCTCCGACTCTTCTGTCTTCGACTCGGTGGGTTCCGTTCGTTCGTTGGGTTCTGATACGGAGAATAAATTGCTACACGAAACTTTTCGGTGAGACGAAATGTTCTTCATGCATCCGTCCAAACTATTAATAGATGTGATTGCAAGGCCTATGTGATGCAAACTGGACCGGATCCTGGATCGCGTCGTATCGCCGACAAGCAGAGGATAGAGGAACTCCTCGATGAAATGACCGTAGAGGAGAAAGTCGCACAGCTCGGCTCGGTAAACGCAAACAAACTGCTCAATGACGACGCGACACACGATCGGGAGGCGATGGAGGAACACCTCGAAAACGGTATCGGTCACCTGACGAGACTCGGGGGAGAGGGAAGCCTTCTGCCACGGAAGGCCGCGAAACGGACGAACGAACTTCAAGCGTTTCTCAGAGACGAGACTCGACTCGGCATCCCCGCGATTCCTCACGAGGAGTGTCTGTCCGGATACATGGGTCCGGGGGGGACAACGTTCCCCCAGATGATCGGGATGGCGAGTACGTGGTCGCCATCGCTCGTCGAGGAAATCACGGTCACGATTCGTCGTCAATTGTCGGCCATCGGTACGAAACACGCGCTCTCTCCGGTCCTCGACGTCGCGCACGAGATTCTCGGTGGGGACGCGTTGAGGAAACGTTCGGCGAGGATCCGTACTTAGTCGCGGCGATGGCCTGCGGATACGTGAACGGCCTCCAAGGCGACGGTGACGGAATCTCGGCGACGCTCAAACACTTCGCCGGCCACGGGGCCGGAGAAGGCGGAAAAAATCGCAGTTCTGTCAACGTCGGACGCCGGGAACTTTGGGAAACCCATCTGTTCCCGTTCGAGGCTGTCATCAAAACGGCCGACGCTGAATCCGTGATGAACGCCTACCACGACATCGACGGCATCCCATGCGCGAGCGACGAGTGGTTGCTAACGGACGTTCTCCGCGGCGACTGGGGGTTCGACGGGACAGTCGTCTCTGACTACTACAGCGTCGAATTCCTGCGAAGCGAGCACGGCGTCGCGGCGTCTGAGCAAGCAGCGGGGGTGATGGCGGTTGAGGCCGGTATCGATGTCGAACTCCCCTATACGGACTGCTACGGCGAGCATCTCGTGAACGCTGTCGAAGATGGGGACGTGGCCGAAGCGACGGTAGACACGGCGGTTCGACGAGTGCTCCGTGCGAAGGCCGAGAAGGGGCTCCTCGACGATCCGACCGTTGACGTCGACGCCGCCGCCGACCCGTTCAACACCGAGAACGCGAAAAATCTCACCACTCGTGCCGCTCGGGAATCGATGACCCTCCTGAAGAACGAGGGTGATGTCCTTCCCTTCGACGGCGGGAGACTGGACAGCGTGGCCATCGTCGGGCCGAAAGCCGACAACGCACAGGAACTCATGGGTGATTACGCGTATCCGGCCCACTATCCCACGGAGGAGGTCAACCTCGATGCTACGACTCCCCTCGACGCCATCCAGGCACGCGGCCAGCAAGCTGGATTCGATGTTCGATACGAGAAGGGGTGTACAACGACCGGGTCCTCGACTGATAACTTCGATTCGGCGGCCGAGGCGGCCGAAGCCGCCGACGTCGCCGTCGCGTTCGTTGGCGCACGCTCTGCCGTCGACTTCACAGACTTGAACGAGAAGCAAGCCGACCTCCCCAGCGTCCCGACCAGCGGTGAAGGCTGCGATGTGGTCGATTTGGGTCTCCCCGGCGTGCAACAGGAACTCGTCGAACGTGTCCACGAGACTGGGACGCCGCTGGCCGTCGTCGTCGTGAGCGGGAAACCTCACTCTCTCGAGTGGATCGCCGAGGAAGCGTCCGCGCTTCTCTATGCATGGCTTCCGGGCGAACACGGCGGCGAGGGAATCGCCGAAGTGATGTTTGGTGAATACAATCCCGGCGGCCGTCTCCCCGTCTCCCTTCCACGGTCAGTCGGTCAACTGCCGGTTTACTACAACCGGAAACCTAACACCGCGAACGAGGAACACGTCTACGTGGGAAGCGAACCGCTGTATCCGTTCGGCCACGGGTTAAGCTACACCGACTTCGAATACGGCGACCTATCGCTGTCGACGGACGCGCTCGCCCCGGCCGGACGGATGAGCGCTGAAGTTGCAGTCCGTAACGCGGGCAACCGCGACGGACACGAAGTCGTCCAGTTGTACGCGAGCGCGGAGGCTCCGAGTCAGGCCCGGCCGGTCCAAGAACTGATTGGATTCGAACGGGTGTCGCTTGACACCGGCGAGTCGAAACGCGTCACCTTCGAAATCGACGCCTCACAACTCGCGTTCCACGACCGTGACATGAATCTCGCCGTCGAAGAAGGTCCCTACGAACTCCGCGTCGGTCGGTCGGCGAGCGACATCGTCTCCACGGCGGCGTTCGACGTGACTGCGACGAAAGAAGTACCGGCAGCCGGTCGAACGTACTTCACGACGACACGAGTCGAAACCGTGGAGTAGCGCGGTATATCACTTCGAAATGGATGTTCAAATTCCTGTTCCAGTATTCGGAATGGATATGCCGAATGGATGTACGAGCTACGTTGATATGGATGCAAAATATCCGATGCAAACACCAAAAACGCTCGCACTGGCCGAGGAGTTGATGTGGCGAGGCTCGTGTGGTGTGACCGGCCTCGCTGGCGGATCGAACAGGGGGAAAAACATGGTTCACAACCACCAGACAACACTCGGAAAACACGGCTACAACGTGAAGGGTGTGGACAAGTACCAACTGGGGTTGAAGTTCCTCGAAGTCGGCGGCCACATCCGGAAATCGATGGAACTCTACGTGGTTGCGGAACCTGAAATCAAATCGCCCATGGACGAACCCGGGAGACTCGCGAACCTCCTCGTGGAAGTGCCCAATTCGATACCAGCGGCTGTGTCGAATTCTCGGGCCGCATTCTGCATCCATTCCGCGTAGGACAGCGTGTGTGCGAGCGGTTTCTCGCAGAGAACGGACGGTCCCTGCTTCGAGCGCAGCGATGGATGGATCGGCGTGAATCGCATTCGGACCGAGGTTGTAGAACACGTCAACGTCGCCAAAAATATCTTCCCACTCGGTGCTGTATTCCTCGAAACCCGTCGTCAGTCGCGTTCAGTCGGACAGTTCCGCCTCGACCGACGCCCGCGTGTCCGCGAGCAGCGATTGAACTTCGACCGGTTCGCCGGTCCGACTGCTCTGCATCGCTGCCTCGATCAGCGCCATCGACTGGAGGTTGTCCTCGACGTTCGTCGCCATCGGTTCGCCGCCGTCGAGCCATTCAACGAACTGCTCGACGAGCCACGTGTTGCTCCACTTTTCCTGTTCGTCGAGCATCACGGGTTCGGGGTCGGCCGTCCGACCGCCGACCACCTGTTCGCCATCGGCGTCGTACGGATAGCGGACCAGCTCCCGGTCGTCGAGGACGAGCGTCTCGTCCCGACATTCGGCGCGGACGTAGTCGCTCTTCCAGCCGTTCAACCCGACGGCGTTGGCCTTCGCGCCCTCCCACGTCGCCCGCGTGCCGTTCTCGAACCGGAGTTGGACGAGCGCCTGGACGTCGCCCTCGTACTCGGCCCAGTCGGGACACCACGTATCGGCGTATATCGTCTTGCAATCGCTTCCGGCCATGTCGGCGATGAAGTCGAGTTGGTGTACCGCTCCCTCGATCATCAACACGTCCTCCATCTCGTGGCGGAACGCGCCCCACGTCCCGTACGACCGGGCGTTGCAGGTGAACCGCCCGACGATGTAGTCGAGCGGTCCCGCTTCCTCGCCCTGAATGTGGCGTCTGAGCGACGTCTTGTCCTGGTCGAACCGATGGCTCATCGTGATTCCCATCTGCACTCCCGCTCGCCGGACCTTCTCGGCAATCCGAACGGACGCTTCGAGGGAGTCGGCGATGGGTTTCTCGCTCAGGATGTCGAGGTCGTGTTCGATGGCCGCATCGACCACGTCCTCGTGGAGCCACGGCGGGATGACGACCGTACAGAAGTCCGCATCGACTTCCGCGAACGCCTCCTCCACGTCCGTGTAACACTGTGATTCGTCCAATCCGAGGTGCTCCATCGCGTTCTCGTGTTGCTCCGGGTCGATATCGACCGCGCCGACGACTTCGATGAGTCCGTCGTCCACGTTCTCGCGGAGGAACGTCGAACACCAGTGTGCGCCCTGTCCGCCGGTACCGACTTGTATGACTCGATAGGTCATTGTTACCAATCGACTACAAAAGGTCACCGTGTGCTAATAACTCTTGTCTATCCGGCCGCCCGGTTGGATTTTCCGAGAACGAGAACCGAAAAACCGGGAGTCGAATTATCCCTTGAGCGCGCCCTGCGTGAGACCGCTCACGATGCGGTCCTGTGCGATGAGCACGAGGATGGCCATCGGAATGACGCCGACGATGCTCGCGGCGGCCATCATGTTGTACGCGACCGACTGGGTGCCCTGGAACTGGAAGATACCGTGCAACACGGGTGCCCAGTTCTCCACGGCACCGTTCACCATCAGGTACGAGAAGAAGAACTCGTTGTAGACGATGATGAACGTCAGGATGCCCGCCGTGGCGACGCCGGGTGCCGACAACGGGACGATGATGCGGAACAACGCACCGAGTCGCGTCGATCCCTCGATACGCGCGGCGTCCTCCAACCCGTCCGGAATCTGGCTGTAGAACGTCGAGAGCAGGAAGATGATGAGCGGTAGCGTGAGCGCGCTCAGCGGCATCACCACTGCCCACGGCGTGTTGTACAGTTCGGGGTACGAGAGCCCGAGGATGTCCACCTTCCCGTTGAACAGGCGGAAGAGCGGGATGAGGAACGTCACCGGCGGGAAGTACGAGATGACCAGGACGACCAGCATCAGCGGGGTGCGTCCGGGGAAGTCGTACCTGCCGAAGACGTATCCCGCCAAACTACCGATGAGCAACACGATGATCGTGGTCAGTCCGGCGATGATGAGGCTGTTCAACATGTACAGGTGGAACGGTATCACCCGAAAGATGTCGATGAAGACGCCGGGGTTGAACCCCTTCGGGAGGAGTCCCATGTTCGCGATGGCGCGGTTCGGCGTGAGCGCGATGACGAGCAGCCAGTAGAACGGGAACAGCGACATGAGCATGAAGAAGCCGATGGCGATCGCCATGACGACCCTGTACACCCCGTTCGGATGCTCTATCGAATACTGTGCGAACCGTTCGACCACGTTGCCTTCGTCGTCCGAATTGATTCCCGACATGTTACAGCCCCATACTCTCTTGTTTGTTGAATTGGATCAGGTACACGATCAACAGCATCCCTATCGCCGCCGCGATGATGAACGCTATCGCCGCCGCGGAGCCGTATCGGCTGGCGTTCCACATCGAAACGACCAGACAGCTCATCGACGGGACCGTGTTACAGCTTGAGATGGTCTCGATCGTCCCGTACACCTTGACCGCGGCGATGGTCCGGAACAGGAGCGCCACGAGGAGCGTCGGCAGCACCAGCGGGAACGTGATGGTCCGGAACTGCTGCCACTTCGACGCGCCCGAAATCTTCGCCACCTGATACAGCGAGCGGTCGATGCTCTGCAATCCGGCCAGGATTAGCAGCGCCATGAACGCCGACTGCTTCCAGATGTCCGCGATGATGGTTATCAGCAGGGAGTCGTGGCTCGTCGCCAGCGGTGACGACGAGATGATCCCCAGGTGTTGGAGCGGTTCGACCGCGAACCCGATGGACGGCTGGAACATCAGGTAGAAGATCATCCCCTGGATGACGATGGGAACCGCCCACGGGACGATGAGTCCGACGCGGACCCACCGCCGACCGCGGAACTGCTGGTCCAGCACGAGCGCCATCGCGAAGCCGAGAACCGTCTCGACGACGATAGCGCCGACGGTGAACAGTATCGTCACCGGGATGGCGCTCTTGAACGGCTGGCTCAGGTCGAAGAACGGCCGTTGCAGGATGACGTCCGACTGACCGGTGAGCAGGTCGGCATAGTTCTTCAAGCCGACGAACTTTCCGACGGGATTCGACGTCGTGATGCTGTCGGCGTGCAGCGAGATGTTGGCCGTGTAGATGAGCGGCCAGATGGCCATCGTCCCGAGGAGCAACAACAGCGGCACGAGCATCAGGTACACGAACTGTGTCTCGCTCAGCCGCTCGATGCGGTTCAGGACGGCGATACCCGGTCCGAACCGCCAGCGGCGATTCGAGGTCGTGGATTCGTCTGTTGCCATTCGCTTCTACACCTTCTTTTCGAGCTTTTGCAGTTGTGATTTCAATTGGTCCATCCCCTCTTGGGCACCGACGTTGCCCATGATGACGGCGTTCGCCTTCTGGGCCACGGCCTGTGATTGCTCCGGCCAGATGACGGTCGCCGGGCGAGCCAGCGTGTGTTGGCCGGTGTACGCGAGCGTGTCGACGTATCGGCCCATCACCGGAACGTCGGTCGCGTTCTTCAGCGTCTTCGAGACCGGCGGAATGTGGCCTGCGATCTGGAAGTTGTCGAGTTGGAACGACTTGGTCGTTATCGCCTTGTAGAACTCGACACACGCGTCCTCGTTCTCCGTGTTCGGGTTCATCGAGAAGTTCCAGCCACCGAGCGCGGCGATGGAACCGCCGGTTCCGGGGTACTTCGCCTGTCCCGGCTTGACCCCGTACGGGATCGGCATCACGCCCATCTTCTCCCCGAGGGCGTCGTCAGCGCCGTTGATGGCGATGGAGTACGGCCAGTTACGAAGCGCGACGGCGTTGCCCTGCGTGAACGGCCGCATGGACGGCGACAGGCCCCACTGCGAGGCTTCCGAGGACGTGATCTTAGCGCCGTATCCGTCCATCGTGTCCGATGCGTCGGTCCCGTGAATGAACGTCCGCGCCATCTTCAGCGAGTCGATGACCGGCTTCTCGTCGACCGTAACCGGACGTTTACCGACCTTGTAGAGGTTCTCCTCCGGGTTGCCGAAGTACGCGCCGCCCCACGAACTCAGGAACTCGTTGAACACACAGCAGGCGAGTTGAATCTCGGACGCGGCCTGCCAGTTGAAGCCGTACTTCACGTCGGATTGTTCGAGAACGTCGGCCATCTCGTTGGAGAACTGCTTCCACGACATCGGCTTGGTCTTGTACTGCGTCCAGTCGTACCCGGCCTTCTTCACCAGGTCCTTGCGATACTGGATCGTCGGCAAGTCGGTGTACAGCGGAACCCCGTAGAGGCTTCCGTCGTTCGACCGCGCCGACTTGACGCTCTGTTGGAAGTAGTCGTTCTCGACCTTGTTCTTCACCTTCTTCGGAAGCACGTCGTCGAGCTTTTTCAGTTGTCCACGAACGATGAACGGCGTCGTCCAGCCGCAGTCGAACACCATCAGGTCGGGGTCCGGTCGGTCGGCGGAGAGCCACTGCCGATATTTGGTCTGCATTTCGTCGGTCGTCTGCCCGGCGCTGATCATCTTGATATCGATGTCTTCCGGAAAGCCGGCGTCGTGAAGCGCCTTGACGATCTTCTTCTCGTTGTTCCGCCACTCGGTGTGGGCGGTGATCCGAAGCGTGTTTCCGCCGTTCGATCCCGAGCTACTGCCGCCAAAGCCGGAACACCCGGCTAAACCGGTCGCGACGCCCCCAGCGCTCACAGCTTTGACGAACGTTCGCCGATCGACTGACCTGTCCGCAGATCTATCAATATCAGTGTCTGGCCGATGCTTGCTAGGCATACCCATTGCTCTAAACTAGAAGTATATATACATTTCCATCAATTATGACGTACATTTCTGGAAAAGGTCACGACTAAACGACCGTGATACCGCTGCGAACACCCGCTATCGTGCGACCTTGATCACGGTACCGGGGCCGGTTCCGATTCGGCGCCGTGGACGATCGCCTCACCTGTCTCTGTATCGAACAGATGAATGCTTCGGCGGTCGAGGACGATGTCGATCTCGTCCCCCTCCGAAATCTCCGTGTCCGGCGGCGCGCTCATCAGGAACTGCGAGCGACTCTCCTCCGTCCCGTCGAGTTCGGACAGTTCAGTTTCCGTGCTCTCCTCGTCCCGTGTGTACAGATAGACGAAGATCTTCTCGCCGATCGGTTCGGTAACGTCCACGGTCACTCGAATCGCCTTGCTCCCGTCCACCGGTTTCGAATCGGCCAAATAGACGTCCTCGGGTCTGATACCGACGGTAACGTTTTCGGCCCCATCGCACTCGAAGTCACGAAGGTCGAGGTCGAACTTTTCTGACTCGAAGTGACCCTCGCGGACCGTTCCCTCGATGAAGTTCATGCTGGGCGACCCGATGAACCCGGCGACGAACCGGTTCTCGGGTTCGTGATAACACTCCAACGGCGGTGCGATCTGCTGGAGTTCTCCTTCGTTGATGATGGCGACGCGGTCCGACATGGTCATCGCCTCCTCCTGGTCGTGTGTCACGTAGATGGTCGTCACGTTGAACTTGCGCTGAATGCGTTGCAACTCGGTTCGCATGTGAACGCGGAGCTTCGCGTCGAGGTTCGCCAGTGGCTCGTCCATCAGGAACACCTCGGGCTCCCGAACGATGGCGCGGCCGATCGCGACACGCTGGCGCTGTCCCCCGGATAGTTCGCTCGGCATCCGTTCGAGCATCCCCTCCAGTTTGAGCGTTTCCGCGGCTTCATCGACCCGTTGGTCGATTTCGTTCTTCGCGGTCCCGCGTATCCGGAGCCCGTAGCTCATGTTGTCGTAGACGTTCATATGCGGAAACAGGGCGATGTTCTGGAACACCATCGCCAATCCGCGGTCCTTCGGCGGGTCGTTCGTGACGTCCTCGTCGTCGATCAGGATGTTCCCGTCCGACGGCTTCGTCAGCCCGCCGATCATCTTTAGCGTCGTCGATTTTCCACATCCAGACGGTCCGACCAGCGAGATGAACTCACTGTCCTCGATGTCGAGGTTCATATCGTTGACCGCGACAACGTCGTCGTACCGTTTGGTCACATGACTCAAGCGAAGCGATCCCATACGACCAGCATGTTTCCCGTTCGCTCATTTATATCTTCCGTAACATCCGATTTCATCCGCCACGTTCGAACGTCGCGGCTCGCACGAACCACCATTAAAGCGCTCGCAACGTACCTGTTCTGAAATGGGGAACAGACTGCCGACGTGTTCGCCCCGCCCTCCCATCGTGAAAAACGGCGTAGAGTGGGGATTTTCGGCTGATCGATGATTATATTCGATTTTGATCCAGTATTCTCTCCCTTCCAATTGCGAACGATCCTATGGCTGTAATGGCAAACGACAACCGGCCGACGGAGCCGACTTCGTTCGTCCCGGTACGTCGAATTCGCCATCGGCAGTACTTCGGGTGAAATACAGAACGCGGGGCCAGCACGGAACGACCGGGAAATCGCGTCGTCACCCCGATAGAACGCCCGTTGCTGATCGGGACCGCGCTGTTCGGATGATTTCATCTCGTATCCCTGCAAATACTCTGTTACCCATCGTCGAACCCCTTGTTCTCGGATGTAGAACGAATTACTACTGTCAATTATCATTTTCTTCCAAACATTTTTTAAAGTGTACTACAAGGTGTTCCAAGAGGCATCAGCAATGGTCGATACTAGCCGCCGAACGGTACTTGCAGCTATCAGTGCAGGTTCGGCACTGTCACTCAGCAGCGGGGCAGCGAGCGCGGAAACCGACGACGGGACGGAGAACGGGTGGTCGGACGATTCGGGCGAAGACGTGGACGAACGCGTCGCGGCGCTCGTTTCACGACTCACCTTCGACGAGAAACTGACGCTCCTTCACCAGTACCAACCGCCGATTCCGCGTCTCGATATGGACGCGTTTCGGACAGGGACCGAGGCATTACACGGAGTTTCTTGGTTGGGCGAGGCGACCGTCTTTCCGCAACCCATCGGACTCGGGAGCACGTGGGACCCGGACATGGTGGAGCGCGTCGGAAGCGCGGTCGGCGACGAAGTGCGCGGCAAGCACAACGTCACCCCGAGCGCCGCCGGGCTAAACGTCTGGGCACCGACCGTGGACCCCCTTCGGGACCCCCGAGCGGGACGAAACGAAGAGGGATACTCCGAGGACCCGCTCCTGAGCGGCGAGTTGGCGCTCGGATACACGAGCGGTCTGTCCGGCGATGATCCGTACTACCTGAAGACGGCACCGTCGCTGAAACACTTCTTCGCGTACAACAACGAAACCGACCGTACCACCACCAACGCAGAGTTACCGCCGAGATTACTCCACGACTACTATCTGCAGTTCTTCCGCCCGCCGGTCGAAGCGGGGACCGCGGTCGGCGTCATGGCCTCGTACAACCTCGTCAACGGACGACCGAATACCGTGTCGCCGCTCCTCGACCGGGTCGTCCGCGACTGGGCACCGGACGGATCGACCGTCATGAACGTGAGCGACGCGTGGGCTCCGGAGAACCTGACCGGAGCGCAGGCGTACTTCGACACCAAGGCGAAAGCGCGCGCCGCCGCGTTGGTCGCGGGGTTGGACGTCTTCACGGAACACGGCCCGGACGACACGACGACCGTGGAGGCGCTTTCCGAAGCGGTCGATCGGGGGATTTTGAGCGAAAACGAGATCGACGCGGCGGTCGGCCACGTCCTCTCGGTTCGGTTCCGCCTCGGGGAGTTCGACCGGGAAACCCCGTACGACGACCTCACGGACGAGGTCGTCGGCGCACCCGAACACCGTGAACTCGCCCGGAAAGCCGCACAGGAGGGAACGGTGTTGCTCAAAAACGACGACGGAGGGTTACCGCTATCGGACGAACGATCCGTCGCCGTCGTCGGTCCGCTCGCCGACAGCGTGTTCACCGACTGGTACAGCGGGACGCCGCCGTATCGAATCACGGCCGAGGAGGGCATCCGCGACCGAATCGGTGCCGATAACGTCACGACCGCGCAAGGAATCGACCGCGTCGCGCTTCGGGAGACTTCCTCCGGAAGCTACGTGACGGCTGGCGTGAGTCCCGGCGGTGGTGGACTCTACCTGTCGGATCGGAACGCGCCCGGCGTTCAGCAGTTCGACGCGGCACAGTGGAGTTCCGACGCCTGGACGCTCCGGGCGACGGGGAACAACCGCTACGTCACCGTCGAGGACGGGCAGTTGATCAACTCCGCCGAGAAGCCCTACGGCTGGGAGGAGGTCGCGGAAGCGTTCGAGTTCGTCCGACTGGACGACGGTTCGACGGCGCTCCGCCACCGAAAAACGGACGCCTTCGTCACGGCGGCGGACGGCGGACTGGCCGTGGATGGCGAGGAGCAGTCCGACGCCGCACGGTTCGACGTCGAGCGACGTCGAAAGCGGCGTTCAGGACGCGGCTCGAACGGCCCGCGACGCCGACGTCGCCGTCCTCGTCGTCGGTACTCATCCCCTCATCGGTGCCCGCGAAACCCACGACCGCGATGACCTCGACCTGCCGGAGTCACAGCGACGGTTGATCGAAGCGGTGACGAACGCCAACCGGCGAACCGTGCTGGTGCTCCAGAGTAGCTATCCCGTCGCCATCAACTGGGCCGACCGGCACACGCCGTCCATCCTGTGGACCTCACACGCCGGGCAGGAGTCGGTCGTGCGCTCGCGGACGTCTTGTTCGGCGACGTTTCGCCGTCCGGTCGGCTTCCCCAGACGTGGCCCCGCTCGGCCGACGGGCTTCCGGACATCGAGGAATACAACATCGCTCGAACCGGGATGACGTACCGCTACGGGCAGGACAACCCGCTCTACGCGTTCGGTCACGGACTGTCGTACTCGTCGTTCCGGTACGACAACCTCCGCATCTCACCGCGCTCACACCTGTCTCCCGGCGAAACGGCGACCGTGAAAGTCAGGGTCACCAACACGGGCTCGATGGCGGCCGACGACGTCGTCCAGTTGTACAGCCGTCAGCGCCGGTCGCGCACCCGGCAACCGGACCAAGTGCTGTGCGGGTTCGAGCGCGTCCGGCTCGAACCGGGCGAACGCACGTGCATCGAGTTCGAACTCGCCTACGACGAGTTCTCGTTCTGGGACGTCACGCGGAACCGCCGGGTCGTCGAGCGTGCTACACACGACGTGGCAATCGGGTCGGCATCCGATGACCTCGGTCCGCGCAGGACGCTCCGCGTGGACGGCGAACGGATCCCGCAGCGCGACCTGTCCGAGGAAACCCGTACCGTCGATGCCGACGATTGGTCGTGGTCGTCGATCGAACTGCTGGACAAGTCGAAGGCCGACGGAACCACCGTCGGCTTCTCCGACGGTTCGTGGGTCGCGTTCGAGGACGTCGATTTGCGCGACCGTCCGGAAGAAGCGTCGGTGTCGGTCGCTCGGGAGGAGGGAGGTTCGGCGACGGTCGAACTCCGGCTTGGCTCCCCCGACGGACGCCTGTTGGGTTCGGCCGACGTTCCCTCCACGGGCGACGTCTACGAGTACGAACGAGTGACGACGGCGCTTCGCGGAGCGACGGGCGGCCATCGAACGGTGTATCTGGTCGCGCGCGGCGAATTCCGTGCGCACACCGTCCAGTTCGACTGAAACGTCCCCGGATGTCGGAGGATTTCATCCGGTATCGCTGACGGCGCGACTCGTGGCCACGAGTCGCGCCCGACGAGCAACGCGGGACGAACGATCATCGGTTTTGACTCACAATGAGCAAACGAGAACACAGCGGCGAGAGAGACGGAACGGAATCGACATCGGAAGGAACGGAATCGACATCGGGACCAAAATCGGAACCTAAATCGGAATCGACGCCCGACGCGGCCACAGGACCTCAGTCGTCGGGATACACCCGCCGAAACGTCATTCGGATGGCAGGGGCAACCGGCATCGGTTCGTCGTCGCGGGAACGGCAGGAACCGCGACTGCCGACGACGACCCGACCGAAACCGGAGCGGACAGATCACCGCTGTCCCTGTGGTACGAATCGCCCGCCAGCGAGTGGTTGGAGGCGCTCCCGCTCGGCAACGGCCGACTCGGGGCGATGGTGTACTGGACCCCTCGGACCGAGAGAATTCGGCTGAACGAGGAGACCATCTGGGCGGGGGGATTCGACGAGGAGTCGAAGAACAATCCGAACGCGACGAGACGGACAACAGCGCGAAAAAGGAAGTGACGGTTCCGGTTCGGTCCAACGACGGGGAGTAGTCTCCGTCTTTTTTCAGGCGTCCCCGTCGAATCGCGTCCGAGCGAGCGCCATCGGGTCGTCCTCCCCGACCGCGAACGGACGGAGGAGGTACTCGAACGACGTTTCTTCCGGTTGGACTTGGAACTCGTCGTATGGTTCGACCGGCGTTCCGCCGACGCCGGAAACGCGGTGATCGAGGTTGAACGCCACCGATCCGCGGTCTTCGAGTTCGTACTCGTGTTCGGCTTCCGCGAGGTTCGAGAAGCGATTCAGGCTCACGTTCATGGGCTCGTCCGTCGCGGCGGCGAGCAGTCCGACCCCGTCGTCGTCCGAGAGGGTCGCCCAGCGGGTATCCGCCTTGTTCCCGTTGTCCGTCGGCGGGATGTACGGGACGTACTGCTCGGCGACCGTTCCCGAGTACCGTCCGATATCGACGCCCGTCTTCCGGTCGGGATACGTCTCCTGCGGTCCGCGGCCGTACCATTCGAACCGGTCGAAACTGCTCGGCGCTTCGACCTGCAGGCCTACTTTCGGCAGGTAGTCGGTGACGACGTCCCGCAACTCCGCGTTCGGCGTGGCATCGACGCCGACGGTAACCGCACCGTTTCCGAAGACGCGGAACCTGTAGGTCGTCTCGAATCCAGCGGCTTTCCCTCCCGACTTCGCCTTCGCGCCCTTCGCGAAGCTCTCCACGTCCACTTCCACCAGCGAATCGTCCGGTTGCTCGACCGATACGGCCTCGACGACGTTTTCGACCGAATCCAGTCCGGCCGTCTTCCAACTCGTGGCCTGTTCGCTTCCCCACGTCTGCACCTCGTTCATGATGGGTGCGCGCCACGCGTTGAACAACGGCCCGCGTTCGAGCAGTTCCGTCCCCTCGTACCGCATCGAGGTGATGGTCCCGACGTCGGTGTCGAACCGGTACTCGAACCCGTCGCCCGTGACGACCACCTCGGCGTTCGTTTCGGAAACGTCGAGCGACGGAAGGCTACCGAGGGACGGCGACCGTCTCCCTTCCGCTTCGAGTGGCAGTTCGAATTGCTCGCGGGACACCTCGTAGTCGGCCTCGGCGTACGCCGACGCTTCCGGGTTGCTGAACGAAACGTTCAGCCAGTATTCGATTCCGGGGGTCGGTTCGCGCGGTTCCTCGAACGGAACCCGAACCACCCGCGTCTCGCCGGGTTCGATGTCCACATCGAGTTCGCCCGTCTGCACCGTCTCGTCGTCGGCGACGAGTTCCCATCGGCAGTTCACCGCAGCCGTATTCGTGAAGTTGTAGTGATTGGTTACGTACAGCTCGCCGTCTCTCAGGTCCGCCGGTGCGGCTTTTAC
Organism: Haladaptatus sp. R4; assembly: GCF_001625445.1. Lineage (NCBI taxonomy): Archaea > Methanobacteriati > Methanobacteriota > Halobacteria > Halobacteriales > Haladaptataceae > Haladaptatus > Haladaptatus sp. R4. The sequence continues at coordinate 415,791 of NZ_LWHG01000029.1, forward strand.
GGGCTGTTGGCTGTGTTTGAGCTGCCAGAGTTCCGGTTGTGGCTCGCGGTCGGACCAGACCATCCCGTTGATGCAGAACGGGTTGCCGTCGTAGAAGGCGTACTCCACGCTCTCGCCGTCCACCGTCGTCGTCCGCGTCACGTCCTGATTGACCCAGTCCCAGATGTACCCGCCTTGGAGACTCTTGTCGCGGAGCAGTCCCGCGAAGGTGTAGCTCAGGACGCCCTCGTCGGCCGCGATATCGCCCACGTCGTCCACCTCGTCCCCGGAGAGGGCACGGTCGATGACGTGGATGGCGTCGACCGTCACGTCGAAACCGTTCTTCCGGTTCCTACCGAACGCGGGACCGACGCGAACCGACTTCGACTTCACGTCGAAGGACCCGAGCGCGTGGCCGATTTCTGTCCACGCGCTCGCCGTCGAGGTACAACCGCAACCGACCGCCGTCGCGGACGAGAACGAGCGTGTGCCACTCGTCGCTGTCCGCGGCCGTGGCCGCCACGGAACCGCCGCCAGCGGCGGCTTTTCCACCGAGTCTGACCCGACCGTTCCCGTCGAGGCCCAACACCGTTCGGTCCTCCATCGAAACGAGGTCGATGCCCGTCCCCGGTTCGACGCCCTCGAACGTCAGTGCGACCGTGAAATCGCCGGACGCGAAATCCGACGCGTCGGTCGGGAAGTCGATGTAATCGCCGTCGCGGAACGTGACGCTTCCGCCCGTTCGCCCGACACCGACCGTCGGCGACCCGACCAGCACGCCGTCGTTTCCGCTCCCGCTCCCGTCGCGTGCTTTCCTGACCGTCGGTTGGATGTACTCCGACCACATCCGATGGACCAGGCCCAGACTGGTTCCCATAGCGTGATTGTACTCGCCCATCACGACCGGACGCTTGCCGTCGCCGGGTGACCCGTCGCCCGCCGTCTTGTCGCCGAACCGCGGACTGTCGCTCACGTCGTTCCCCGCCGCGAGGTCGAGAAGCGTGTCGAGACCGATGTAGCGCGGACCGAGCATGTCCGCGTACTCGATGTCCCAACCGCCGTGATTCGGCTGGTGGTACAGGAGTCTGTCGGGCGCGAGCGCCTCGATGCCGTCCTCGTCGAACGATTCGGCCGGTTCGGGTGCGAGGCGTGCCGCGTCCGCCGTGCTGTCCGGAACGTGCGGGTCGTCGGACCCGACCGCCAGCGCGGCCATGTTGATGTGCTCGGCGGCGGTCCCCGCCTCGTTCCCCGTGGACCACGCGAAGATGGATGCGTGGTTGCGGTCCCGGAGGAGCATCCGCCGGAAGCGCTCGACCGTCTGCTCGTGGAAGGCTGTCGTCTGGGCCAGAATTCCCTCCCACCAGTGGGTCTCACAGCACACCTCGCTCATCACGTAAATTCCGTATTCGTCGGCGAGTCGGAGGTACGTCGGATCGTTCGGGTAGTGAGAGGTTCGGACGGAGTTGACGTTGAACTGCTTCATCCGCTCGAAGTCCGCCCGCATCGTCTCGACGGGGAGCGTCCGTCCCGAATCGGGGTCGGTCTCGTGGCGGTTCGTCCCGCCGAGGTTTACCGGTTCGCCGTTGACCAGCACCTGTGCGCCGGGACCGCCGCGGTTCACCTCGTAGGTCCGGAACCCGACCTTGTCGAGCACGACCTCCGTCGTCCGCCCGTTCTCGGCCACCAGTTCGAGCACGAGCGTGTAGAGGTTCGGGTGTTCGGCCGACCACTGTTTCGGGGCGTCCACGTCGGTTTCCAGCGTCACCACCCCGCCGTCGGAATCGACGCCGTCGCGCCCGATAGCTCGACTTTCTTCGGTCCTCGTCCGTCGCCACAGTCCACGGAAGCGCTCCCTTCGTCGTCATCCTCGGGTTCGTACAGGGTTCCGCGAACCTCGTACCTGCCGCAGGGGCCGCCGTAGTTCGCGAGTTCGGCGGTGACTCGGAGGTGGCCGTCCTCGTACTCGTCGTCCAGTCCCGATTCGACGTCGAAATCCCTGACGTGCACCTTCGGCATCGAGAACAGGTAGACGCTCCGGTAGATGCCCGAGTATCGGAACATGTCGATGGTCTCCATCGCCTCTCCGTCCGAGAAGCGGTACACCTGCACCGTCAGTCGGTGTTCCTCGCCCGACGTGACGTGGTCCGTGATGTCGAACTCGCCCGGCGTCATCGACCCCTGCTGGAAGCCGACGTACTCGCCGTCCACCCAGACGAAGTACGCCTGTTTGACGCCCTCGAAGTGGAGGAACGTCTCTCGCCCGTCCCAGTCCTCCGGGACGTCGAACGTCCGGCGATACGTGCCCGTGGGGTTGATGTCGGGGATATCGACGGTGCCGTCGTCGCCCGGTACCAAGTCCCCTTCGAGCGGCGGGTCGTAGTTCACCCACGTCTCCTGCCAGTTCGTGTAGATGTACTGGCCGTATCCCTCGACCTGCCACGGTCGGGGAACGGTGATGTCCTCCCACTCCGTTTCGTCGTGCGTCGATGGCCGTTCGTCGGGACGCTCGTAGAACGCGAACTCCCAGTCGCCGTTCAGTAGTTCGAAGTACGCTGACTCCGCGAATCGCTCCTCGAACGCCGTGAACGGTTCGTCGGCGCGACGGGCGGTTTCGGCGGACTCGTACGGTACCGTCGGCGTGGTGTGCGTGGGTTCGCGGTGTTGTGCGAACACGCTCGGGTCCTCGATGTAGTCGGTCAAGTTCTCTATCCGTCCGGGGCCGCCCCCCTCCGTCTCCGGTGTGTCCGGTGCGGACGGTTCGACCGCCGCCGCTCGGTTCACCTCGGTAGAGGCCAGCGGGACGAGCGCACCCGCCCCCGTCATCTGTAGGAACGTTCGTCGTGTCGCCCTCGTTCGGCTCTGCGTCTCGGAACTCCGTGAATCGTTCTTGCTCATTCGTATACCTCCGGCTAGAAAACCGCGCGTCGCCGTTTTCTACCCGTTGGGAAACAAATAGTGAGCAGTACTATTTAAAATATATTGGGGCTAATTTTTCATATTCGTTCACGAATGATACAATGGAACGGTCGGTCACTATACCGCGGAACGGCCACCAAACTGTCCACTGTTATGCATATCAGGGAACGACAAAACGACACTCGGATTTTCTCCTTTACTCGAAGCATATGACAAAATACTGCCTTTTTGTATGATTTTTTACTACTCTCTAGAATAATATTCGACGACTCTGGACTATTTAAAAACGTATGTCAACAACCATACGACAGTGGTTCTCCATCCTCGGTACGGTGATCCGTTCCACCGGTACGGCACCGGTACGGCACCGGTACGGCACCGGTACAGCACCGGTCGACGCGCTCGACGAGCGCGTCGTCAGATCTCGGTTACGCGTTCGTGTCGCTCGTCGACGGCGGCGGCGTCCTCGGGCAGCAGCGCGGCGACGAGATATCCGGCGTACTCGCTGAAGTACTCGATGAGCGTTCCGATCCTGTCCGAATCGATCGCTTCGAGCGAGTCCAACAGGATGAACGGCACGTATTCGTACACTTCGTGCACGAGGTACCCGGCGAGGGCGAAGACGAGTCCCGTCACCTCACGCTCGCTTTCGCTGAGGTGGTCGATGGTGTCCTCGTACGTCGTCCCCGATTCCGTGCTTCGGATCACGTGCAGGTTGAACACGCTTTTGGTGACCTTACGGCGTCCCTCCCGAACGTTCCGTTCGGTTCGGTCGATCCAGATTCGTTCGAGGTTGGCGTAATCGAGCAAGTCGAGCACGGTCTCCATGTGCTCGTTGAACTGCTCGACCGCTTCGGCCTCCGTCCTGTCGATCCGCGTCCGGAGGTCCGCCAGTTCCTCCCGAACGTCCTCCCGCCGTTCCTCGATCCGCTCGCGTTCGCCGACCTGCGCTTCGATCTCCTCGATTTCGGCCTCGACGTCGTCGAGGTCGGATTCGAGTCGCCCGAGTTCGAATTCGAGTTGATTCGCCTCTTTGTGAAGCGCCAGCACGTCGCTGTACTCCTCCTGTTCGAGTTCCTCGACCCGTCCTTCGAGGTCTTCGATCTCTTCGGTCAACTCCGTCCGTGTCCCGCGCAGGTCGTCCAACCGGGCTTCTCGGTCTTCGAGTTCCGATTCGAGTTGGTCGAGGCGCTGTTCCGTGCGTTCACGCTGTCGCTGTGCCTCTTCGAGTTCCTGTTTTTCGTCCCGAAGTTCGGATATCTCGGATTCGAGCGACGAGCGCTCGGCGTGTTTCTCCCGTCGAAGTTCGTGAAGCCGTTCGACCGTCCCCTCGATCGACGATTTTTCGACCTCCGTTCCGCACGTCCAACAGACGACCGTTTCCGTGTCGGAGACGAGTTGGTCGGTGAGGGACTCGTTCGACTCCGCGTGCCCTCCGTGCTCTCCATCTCGAAGCGCCGAGAGCAGTTCAGGGCTCGTTCCCTCCAACATCTCCTCGTTGAACTGAATGATGGTCTGGAGTTCGGCCATCGTCGAATCCAGTCGTTGTTTTTCATCTCGCCGTTGCTGGATTTGCTCCGTGATCATCGATACGTCCGTCTCCGAGGCATCCGAATCGTCCGCCTGTTCGTCTTCGAGCGACGAAACTTCGTCCCGAAGCGCCTCGATGCTTTCCTCCTCGGTCGAGATGTTGTACCGGATATCCTCTAGCCGCGAGCGCGTGTCGCTCAGTTCATCGAGTTTCTCTTCGAGTGCGGCCTTCTCGGATTTCGACTCGCCGACGTCCGCATCGGCGTCCTCCAACTCGGCTTCCTTCTCGGCCAGTTCGTCCTGTTTCTCCTCGATCTCGGTTCGCAGTTTGGTTCGTTTCTCTTCGAGCCCCGGAAGTTCATCCTTGAGCGAATCGAGTTCGTCGAGTTCGTCGTCGAGTCGCCGTTTCTCGTCCCGCAGTTGTTCGATCTCGGCCTGAATCGCATCGGTGTCGATGGGGCGCATGATGAGGTCGCGCAGGTCGTCCCCGCGTGCGACCGCGCGGCGCGCCTCGTTCGATTCGAGCAGGAACGCGAAGAGGTCCGCGAGCTCCGGGTCGGCGAGATACGGGTCGCCGCTGGTCACGACCGTCCCGTTCTGGCGGGTCAACGTTCGCGTGTACGATTTGTCGCCGATAGTCATCTCGACGGTACCCTCCTCTGCGTCCCCTTTCAGCGAGGATTGGTCGCTACCGAGTGCCGCCATTATCGCCTGTAGCAAGGAGGTTCTGTTCGTCGCGTTGCGACCGGTGAGGGCGGTCACTCCGGGGGAAAAGCTGACTTCCGTTTGGTCGATGCCGCCGATGTTTTGGACGCTTAGATCCACCTGGTTCAAGGCTTTATCCGATAGTTCCATACGAACTCGTTGTGCTTCCTCCAATATAAATGGTTCATTTTCAGCGTGAGAAAATTACAGTACTATCCTTGTAATGGGCCTGGGTTCGTTGGCTTTGACTTATCGGACGGTCCGTCGATCGATGTGGATCGCTTGTTGGAGGACGAAATTCTGTGTCGTTTCGGTGCGCCGAGTCAATCGCATTCGGATAAGCCACGCTAGAGGAATACAGTAACTATCCGAATACGTCCGACACAAAGGTAGAATCCATGACCTTTCTGGAGTAACTTTGCTGTCTGCCGAGGGACCATCTTCGGTGTGAAATACTGTGGAATACTGTAAATAATCGTAAAGTGTTCTTGGAGAGTGGATCCGGCACTATCATTAATAAATTTGGGTAATATCCACGATTTATAACTCTCTCTTCGATAATTATTCTTTTATTGCTCGTGATCGTCCATCATATACTCAGATTCTAAAATCGGATTTTGAAATATTTCTGTGGGATTTAAATTTTCTTGCCGCTCTGTTACTCCTCCGCTCGTCGTGTTCGCCCGACTCCCTCATACGTTCGGACTCTTTTCTGGACCTCACGAGTGTTATCCGTGTTTTTACAATAGGTACCTTAACTGTAGTAGCTGTGCCACCTATTGTACCTCAACAATCTACTTACGGCAATTTTATATCCTCTCGGCAGAATGGCTCTTACAACCGTCGAAACGAATGTACGAGTCATAATAGGTGGCTCTTGCAGCTGATCCATCTATCAAGAATCGAGAATTACGACGGGCAGGTCACACAATGGCAGCTACCGAAGACACTCCACGCGCCGTAAGCGTGGTCATCCTGAAGGGCGGCGTCGGCAAATCAACGATCTCGATGAACCTCGCGCGACAGCTTTCCGAACGCGGTCGCGTCCTGTTCGCGGACCTCGATCCGAACGGCCACGCGACCAACGGTCTCGGCTTCGGGACCGTCTATCGGGGGGAGACGAACCTCGGGGACGTTATCCTCGACAACGGGGACGCGACCGTCTCCGACCTGATCCAGGAGACGAAGTTCGGGTTCGATCTCCTTCCGTCGTCGGATTCGCTCGAAGACGTGGAAAAGGACCTCGCGGGGGCATTGCAGGGCTCCGCACGGGTGAAGACGAAAATCGTCGACCCACTGCTCGGCGAGCGGTACGACTACATCGTGTTCGACTGTCCGGCCTACCCCGGCATGCTCAACAACAACGCGTTGGTCGCTTCGGGCAACGTCATCATCCCGCTCGAACCCGGCTCCAGTTCCATCGGCGGATACAAACGCACGATGGAGCGACTCATCACCCCTTCCCGGGAGTATATCGACATCGACGTGCTCGCGTTGGTCCCGAACAAACTCCGCGAACGGATCGACCATCGAACGGAAGACCGCGAACTGCTCGAAAACCTCAACACCGCCGACGCGACGGAGGGAAAAGTCCCGAACTTCGCGCGGATCACGGCCGACCAATTCGACGCCATCGATAATGGAGAGATGAAACCCCCGAAACCCGGAATCCGATACAGCGCAGCGCTTTCGAAATCGTTGAAAGCACAGCAGCCACTGATGGACTACGATCCCGACAACAGCCAACTCGAAAACTTCGACGAGTTGGCCACCATCGTCGCCAACGGAGGTGTCGAACGATGACCGATGCGAACCCGTTCGACGATTTGGGAGCGGTCGAGGACGACTCGGACGACACGGCCGAGGGTTCGAACGACCCCGTCGTCGAATCCACGGACGCCCCCACCTCGCCGGAGGCATCGTCGGACCAGGGATCGGACCGAACGGAGGAGTCGTCCGACCCCGTCTCGGGACCGTCGTTCGACTATTCCGAAGTTCGCCAGCGCCCCCTCTATGCGCGCGGCGAGACGTGGGACGAGTTCGAGGACGCGATTGGAATCTCCGTCGTTCCCGAACTCCGTCGGGAGGGTATCCGCGACGAGGAAAAGCGTGAGATTCACGACGCCGTCCTCTCGCTCGCGGCTGAAGAGCCGGAACGGATCGTCGAACTCATCATCGAGCGACGGCGCGACCCGGAGCGATAGTCAGGCGGGATTCGTCGCCTTTAGCGAAAACGTGAACGGTAGCTCGTATTCTATCTCGGGAAGCCGCCATCGGTCGTCGCCGTCCGGTTCCATGGCTTCGAACCGATCGAACGTGGCCCACGGGTGTTCGTGGAGGAACTCGATTCTGAGGCCCGCATCGATCAGCGCGGTGACGATGTCCTCCATCGAGTGCGAGAATCCGTGCGAGCGCTGATTTTCCAGGCCGAAGTCCCACCCAGCGTAGCTACCGTCGAACTCCTCGGTGACCGCCTCGGTGTTGAAGTAGGGATGTGCGACCTGCAAGCTCTCGGCGGTGCTTTCGTACGCGAAAGGGTTCGTCAGCGGATGTCCGTCCGCGATGTAGAACGTCCCGCCGGGTTCGAGGTGGGTGGCGACGACGTCCGCCCATCGTCCCAAATCGGGAAGCCAGTAGATGGTGCCGTAGGAGGTGAACACCACTTCGAACGACTCGTCCAGATTCGACGGCAGTTCATAGATGTCGCTCTCGACGAACCCCGCTCGCTCCGGCGTGAGGCCGATTTCGTCCCGCAACTCGCGTGCAGTCTCGATTGCGGTCGGCGAAAAATCGACGCCCGTCGCGTGGGCCACCCCTTCGTTCCGTACCCACGAGAGTGTGTCCATCCCGAAGTGACATTGGAGATGTAACAGCCTCCTGTCGGCGATATCCAACTCCTCCCGTTCGAGTCGCCGAAGCGACGACTCCCCGTTTAGGAATGCCTCGACGTCGTAGAAGTCGGTTTCCGGATGGTGCTCCGCGAGTTCGTCCCAGTGAGCGCGATTCTCCTCGATGTATTCGTGATGGTCCATACGGAGGATGCCGCCGTCGCTCGCATCAATGTATCGTATATGTGTTACCAATTGGTTCTCAGAGCGGGTGAGCATCCTCGAATTTTGTCCGAACACCGACTGGAATCGGCGTCGCTTTTCCGCCGAGAAGCTCAGTCGGCGAGACCGAGGCGCTCGAACTGCGTCTCCGGCGCGCCGAGTTCCGCCATGGCATCGCGGAGGACGTCGCGCAGTTCGCCTTCGACTTCGGTCGCGTCCCCGGCGAGGTTCGTTCGCTGTCGGGGGTCGGTCCGAACGTCGAACAGCATGGGTTGATCGTGCTGTTCGTAGGACTTTCCGGCGTAACGCCACACGGGGGAATCGCTGTACGGGAGGAACTCACCGGCGTCGGCATCGTGTTTCGGCGTGACGGGGGTGAACCACGAACGGGGGTTCATCATCGTCGTCGAGTAACAGTCCGTGGGAACGTCCCCATTGCACGGATGGAGGTAGGTGTGTTCGCCGTCCGTGACGTTCACCGACGACCCCCAGTAGCCGTACAGCGCCCAGTCCCGGTGTCGTTCCGTTTCGCCCATCAGGAGCGGGTACAGGCTTCGACTGTGAGTCTGCCCCGGTACCTCCACATCGAGCGCGTCGAGCACCGTCGCGTACAGATCGACGGCCGACGTGAGTTCCGACACCCGCTCGCCCATTCGCGGACTGTCCGGGTGCCAAATCAGCAGCGGGGTTCTGGCGAGAACGTCGTACACCGGCCCGTCGTTTTTCCCGATCCAGCCGTGGTCGCCGAGGAGAAATCCGTGATCTGACGTGACGACGACCATCGTCTCGTCCCACAAGTTCTGCTCATCGAGTGCGTCGAGCACGTCCCCGAACTGGTGGTCGACCATCGTCACCTTCCCGGCGAACTGCGACCGAAGGAAGTCGAGTTGTCGCTCGGTCAGTTCGCTCTGCCCGCCGTCGATTCGACCGTAGTGAGGCCAGATGGGCAAGTCGCCGTCGCGGGGGTCCTCGTCCGTGTACATCGACGCGTACGGCTCCGGACAGTGGAACGGTTCGTGCACGTCGAAGCTGTCCACGTTACAGTACCACGACTCCCACTCCTGATTCCGTTCTAGCCAGTCGGTGACCGCCGAGAACACCCGCGGCGCGAAGAAGTCGTCCACCGACTCGAACTCGTCGACGTTCCGCGCGTACTGGTTCCGGTTTCGAAACCGAAGCGAGTCGGGGTGGGTGCTGGCCGCCCCGGCGAGTCGCCCGCGCATCCGGTCGCCCGGTTCCTTCGGAACGGTTCGCCACGCGTCTATCTCCTGCCCTCGAACGAACGAAAAACCGTTGTAGTCCTCGTAGTAGCCGTGGCTCCCGTGCTGGAAATAGTGGTAATGGTCGGTTATCAGTTCGGTCAGGGTGCCGTTCTTCCGGAGCAGTTGGGGAAGCGTCGCGTCGAACGGCTCTATGGGTCCCCAAGGCCGCCAGAGGAACTCCTGTGTCCCCGTCTGCCACTCCCGTCGGGTGGGCATGCACGGCAGGCTACCGGCGTAGTGTGTGTCGAAGACGGCCGCTTTCTCCGCGAACCGGTCGAGGTTGTCCGTCTCGACATCGTACCCGACGACGGCCGGTTTCTCGCTGTATGCACCGAGGAAATCGCGGCGGAGACTGTCGATGGAGACGAAGAGAACGTTCATCGCTCCTCCGTCTCACGTCTACTCCCGTCGAGCAGTTCCTCGTGGTCGTCGCCGTCCCTGAGGGTTCCATCGACCACCAGAAACGGCCTCGCATAACAGATACCGCAGTGTTCCAAGCAGGGATGTTCGTCCGCGCCGACTTCCCGTAACCGGCATCGTACGTCCTCCTCGACGTTGCTCAGGCAGTATTCGATCGTCGGAGACATGGCCCGTGATTGCTCATCCGTTTCGATAAAGACTCGGGTCGGGAAAACAACTCGATGGACAGAAAGGCACAGTTTTGGAGGATCTGCTAGTTCTTCCCACATTTCGGTCTGTCTCCGTGATTTTCGGGACGGTCCGGTCCGCTCCGGCACGAATATCGTCACGAAACCCGTGTAGAAAACTATCAAAATATGTATAAATATAGTCGAAATAGACGGGAACAACAGAATTTTTATTGTTCAGTAAGGTGATCTTTTCGCGTATGCTATCTCGTCTTCGCCCTCCAGCCCGGGTCGCTTTCACTCCCCGCATCGTCGTCCTCGTCCTCGCCGTCATCGTGCCGAGACCGTCCTCCGGTTCACTCTCGGCGTGGTTGAACCACTCGCGGCCGTCCTCTGTCCACCCGTCGTCGCCGTCCCGGTTCTCGGTGCGGCGGCCCCGGCGGTCCGAACCACCGTCCGCGACCCGGCGACGCACCCAACCCGACCTGCACGTCGAGGCACTGC